>NZ_JBJHAM010000022.1:0-64719 GCF_054051035.1 Blastococcus sp. SYSU DS0619
CATTCGCCCTCCTCAAACAATGGCGCGGACTGGCCACCCGCTACGACAAGCACGCACCTATCTACCGCGGAGCCGTCGTCCTGGCCGCCGTCCTCGCCTGGACCCGCACTTGAGAGACATGCCCTAGAGCCAGCCCTTCTCCTCGGCCACCCGCGCCGCCTCCACCCGGGTCCGCGCCCCGGTCTTGCCGATGGCCGACGACAGGTAGTTGCGCACCGTGCCCTCGGACAGGAAGAGCCGGCCGGCGATGTCGGCGACCGTCGCGCCCCCGGCCGCGGCGCGCAGCACGTCGGCCTCGCGGGTCGACAGGGGCGTCGCGCCGATGGCCAGCGCGGCGGCGGCGAGGTCGCGGTCGATGACCCGCTCGCCGGCCATGACCGCGCGGATGCCCTGCGCCAGCTCGGCGACGGGGGCGTCCTTCACCAGGAACCCGGCGGCGCCGACCTCCATGGCCCGGCGCAGGAAACCCGGTCGCCCGAACGTCGTGAGGATCACCGCCCGGCACGACGGCAGGGCCGTGACCAGCTCCCGGGCGGCGGTGATCCCGTCGGCGCCGGGCATCTCGATGTCGAGCAGCGCGATGTCCGGGCGGTGCTCGACCGCGGCGGCTGCGACGGCGTCCCCGCGGCCCACCTCGGCGACGACCTCGATGTCCTCCTCCAGCTCGAGCAGCGCGCGCAGCGCCCCGCGGACCATCGTCTGGTCCTCGGCGAGCAGCACCCGGATCACGGCGTCACCGCCTGCTCCGGGGCGCGCCCGACCGCGACCGGCGCGGCCGTCGGGAGGACGGCGGTGAGGCGGAACCCGCGGCCGTCGGCCGGGCCGTGCGCCAGGTGCCCGCCGGCGCTCGCCACCCGCTCGGCCAGCCCGCTGAGCCCGTCGCCGGCCGGCGCGGTGCTGCCCCGCCCGTCGTCGGTGACGGTCAGCTCGACGTGGTCCGCCGTGGTGGTCAGCCCGACGACGACCGCGCGGGCCTCGCTGTGCCGCAGCACGTTCGTCGTCGCCTCGCGGACCACCCAGCCGAGGACCGCGTCCACCGCCCCCGGCAGCGGCTCCCCGGGCGCCGGGGCGCGCAGCGCGATGCCGGCGGCCGACAGCGCCGAGCGCGCCTCGACCAGCGCCTGCGCCAGGCTGATCTGCCGGTACCCGCTGACGGCGTCGCGCACCTCGGCCAGCGCCCGCCGGGCGGCGGCCTCGACGTCGGCCATCTCCTGCCTCGCCCGCACCGGGTCGCGCTCGGTGAGCCGGCCGGCCAGCTCGCTCTTGAGCGCGATCAGCGACAGGCTGTGGCCGAGCAGGTCGTGCAGGTCGCGGGCGAACCGCAGCCGCTCCCCGGCCACGGCGTGGCGGGCCAGCTCCTCGCGCGCCTCGGTGAGCTCGGAGTTGACCGTGATCAGGTAGCGCGTGCCGCGCAGCGCGAAGGCGGTGAGCAGGCACAGCAGCGGCAGGAAGAAGACGTTGCCGAGCGCGCCGTCCAGCAGGGCGACCGTGGCGCACACCGCCGTCGCCCCCGCCACGGCCGGCCAGACCCAGCGGTCGGGCAGCGTGACGGCCACCGCGGCCGACAGGTAGATCATCAGCCCGGCCCACGGCGTCCCGAGCCAGAACCCGAGCCCGATGCCGAGCACCGCCACGACCGCCAGCTGCCGGTACGCCGGCCTGCAGCCGGGCGCGAAGGCGCGGGCGAACACCGTCAGGTAGGCGGCGGTGAAGACGACCAGGAGCACGGCCGCCGCGATCCGCACGCCGGCCGGCCGCGGCGTGGACACCAGGTCCAGCACGGGGAAGAGCTGGAACAGCAGCCACGGCAGCGCCCAGCCCAGCTGCTGCCAGCGGCTCGACGTGTCCATGCGGGCGACCGTAGCCACGTCAGCCGGCGACGGCGTACATCGGCCGCCGGCGCGCCACCAGGACGGCGAGCGCCCCGAAGCCGGCGGTGTAGGCGGCCAGCGCGAGGACGGCGGCGAACGGCGCACCGCCGGTGAGCACGCCGCGGCCCAGCTCGGCGTACCAGTAGGAGGGCAGCGTGTACGCCACGCCGCGCATCGCGCCGGGGAGCATCTCCACCGGCCACCACAGCCCGCCCAGCGCCGCCAGCACGACGCCGAGGATGCCGATCGCGCCGCCGGCCGCCTTCTCGTCCAGCGCGAGCCCGACGAGGATGCCGAGGGCCACGAACGCGGCGGAGCCGGCCCAGAGCACCGCCACCAGGACCAGCCAGGTGCCCGGGTCCAGCTGGACCCCGCTGACGAACCGGCCGACGAGCGCCACGACGAGCAGGCTCGGCAGGGTGAGCAGCACGCCGACGGCTACGTCGACGGTGAGGACCTCGGTCTGCGGCACCGGGGTGACCCGCAGCTGGCGCAGCCAGCCCGACGCCCGGTCGAAGGAGATCCGGATGGTCGCGCCCAGGGCGGCCCCGATGGCGCCGTAGGCCATCATCGAGACCATGATCGACGCCGCGACGTCCTGACGCTCGGCCGCGCCGGCCATCTGCCCACCGATGATCCTCGTCAGGAAGACGGTGAACAACGCCGGCAGCAGGACGGTGAAGAAGACGAACTGCTTGTTCCGCGCGACGCGGCGCAGCTGGAAGGCGAACAGCGGGCTCATCGGGTGGCTCCCACCGGGGTCGTGCCGCGGGTGGAGATGAGGGAGAGGACGGCGTCCTCGAGCGTCGCGCCGCGGACCTCGAGGTCGGGCAGGCCGCCCTCGGCCAGCAGCGCCCGGAGGGTCGTGTCGGCGTCGGCGGTCACCAGGGTGGCGGTGGCGCCCTGCCGGCTGACGGCGGTGACCGCGGGGAGGCCCTCGATGCGGCGGTCCGGCGCGGCGGTGAACGAGATGGTGCGGCCGCTGACCCCGGCCTTGACCTCGGCGGTGGTGCCGTCGGCGACCACCCGGCCGCCGGCGACGACGACCACCCGGTCGGCGACCGCGTCGGCCTCGTCGAGGTGGTGGGTGGCGAAGACGACCGTGTGCCCCCGGTCGGCCAGCCCGCGCATCGTCGTCCAGAAGGCGCGGCGGCCCGCCACGTCCATGGCCGACGTCGGCTCGTCGAGGAGCAGCAGCGGTGGAGCGCCGGCCAGGGCGAGCGCCAGCAGGACGCGCTGCCGCTGCCCGCCGGAGAGGGCGTCCACCGGGCGGCCGAGCAGGCCGTCGATGCCCGCGGTCACCACGAGGTCGTCCAGCGGCCAGGCGGCCGATCCCCCGACCCGCCCGAAGCTGCGCCGGACCAGGTCGAGGACCTCGCCGACCCGGGCCTCGGTGGGCAGGCCGCCGTGCTGCAGCATGGCGCCGACGCTGCCTGCGCCAACGGCGTCGCGCGGGTCCCGGCCGAGCAGCCGCATGGTGCCCGACGTCGGGTTCAGCAGGCCGAGGACGGCGTTCACGACGGTGGACTTGCCGGCACCGTTGGCCCCGAGGAGGGCGACGGTCTGGCCCCGCGGGATCGTGAGGGAGAGGTCGTCCACGGCGACCGTGCTGCCGTAGCGGACGGTCAGCCCGCGGATCTCGAGGGCTGGTGCGGATTCCATGCCTCCGAGCCTGCCGGGAGCGGACCCCGGTCAGTAGTGCCGGACGTCGCCGGTCGGATCTGACGGATGTCAGGTCCGACCGGCGACCGGTGGATCAGACGGCGGCGGTGCAGGCCACGCAGGTGCGGGCGAACGGGCGCAGCTCCAAGCGCTCCTCGGGGATGGCGGCGTCGCACCCGGTGCACCGGCCGTAGGTGCCGGCCTCGATCCGCGCGAGCGCGGCGTCGATCTCCTCGATCGTCTGCTGCAGGTCGGCGCTGCGGCGCTGGGCGACCGGGTCGGGCACTGACGTGGCGCACTCGGCGAGCGCCTCCTCCCGCTGCTGGACGGCGTCGGCGCGCTGGGCCTCCAGCAGGGTGCGGAAACGGTCCGCCGAAGCGGCGGTCATGGCATCGGTGCTGGCGGACATGCAGATCTCCTTCTGGGAACGCGGAAGGACGCGGTCACCGGTCGGTGGCGCGTCAGGACGGGCGAGGTGCGACTCAGGGACGGAGTCAGCAGCGCGGCGGCGGGGCCCGGTCCTGGCTGCGACGGAGGACGTCGAGCCCGCGCAGTCCGCGGGCGCGGCGGTTCATCGCCAGGGCGAGCCGTACACCGCCGGAGAGCGCGTACGGCGGGGCCGCTACGGCGACCGGAATGCCGGGCGAGGGGACCGGGGCCCAGCGCACTCCTGGTACGACCATTCCCGACCACCCCCTCGACCACACCCGGCGCCGTTGCCGGAACGGGGACCATAGCCCAGATCCGGCCGGCTGTTCCTGCCCTTACGGGTGAGTTCCCGGGATGGGCACCGGCTCAGTCGGTCAGATCGCGGACCACGGCGTCGGCCAGCAACCGGCCCCGGTCGGTGAGGACGGCGCGGCCCGCGGCGTGCGCCGACGCCTCCAGCAGGCCCTCCGCGACGGCCTCGGCGGCGCGGGCCCGGCCGGTCCCGGTCAGCGCCGTCAGCGGCAGCCCGTCGCGCAGCCGCAGCCCGAGCATGACCGCCTCCAGGGCGCGGTCGGCCTCGTCGAGCAGCTCGGCGTCCTGGGCCGGGCTCTCGTCCCGGGACAGCCGGTCGGCGTAGGCGGCCGGGTGCTTCACGTTCCACCACCGGAGCCCGCCGACGTGGCTGTGCGCGCCCGGGCCGATCCCCCACCAGTTGGCGTTGGCCCAGTAGAGCTCGTTGTGCCGGCAGCGCGCCGCGTCGGAGGTGGCCCAGTTGGACACCTCGTACCACCGGAAGCCGGCCCGGCCCAGGGTGGCGTCGGCCTGCTCGTAGCGGTCGGCGAGGACGTCGTCGTCGGGCATGGGGACCTCGCCCCGCCGCACCCGGCGGGCCAGCTTCGTGCCCTCCTCGACGATGAGGGCGTAGGCGCTGACGTGGTCCACCGGCGAGGCGAGGACGGCGTCGAGCGAGGCGGCCCAGTCGGCGTCGGTCTCCCCCGGCGTGCCGTAGATGAGGTCCAGGTTGACGTGCTCGAACCCGGCCGCGCGTGCCTCGTGCGCGGCCTCGACGGCCCGGCCGGGGGTGTGCCGGCGGTCCAGGGCAGCCAGCACGTGCGGGGCGGCGGACTGCATGCCCAGGCTCACCCGCGTGTAGCCGGCTTCGCGGAGCCGGGTCAGCGAGGCGGGCGAGACGGTCTCGGGGTTGGCCTCTGTGGTCACCTCGACGTCGCCGGCCACCGGGAACAGCTCGCGGATCGCGGCCAGGACGGCGGCGAGGTCGTCGGCCGGCAGGAGGGTCGGGGTGCCGCCGCCGACGAAGACGGTGGAGACCGTGGGCAGGTCCGGACCCAGGGTGCGAATGGCCCGCCGCAGCTCGGCGATCGCGGTGCCGGCGTACTCGCTCCGGTTCGCGCCGGGGCCCAGCTCCTCGGAGGTGTAGGTGTTGAAGTCGCAGTAGCCGCAGCGCGTCGCGCAGAAGGGCACGTGCACGTACAGCCCGAACGGCGTGGTGGCCAGGCCCTCGCGGGCGCTGTCGGGGAGCCGGTCGGGGCCGGGCGAGCCAGGCGGCAGCCCGAGGTCGTTCAGCAGCGGCAGGACGGTGTTCATCTGCTCCCAGTGTGCCGCGCGCGGGCCGGAGCGCGGCAGGATGCCGGACGTGACCTCCGACCGAGTGCTCCAGGTGTCCGTGTCCGGTGGCGTCGCCACGCTGACCCTCGACTCCCCCGCCAACCGCAACGCGCTGTCCCGGGCGATGCGCGCCCAGCTGCGGGCGGCGCTCGACGAGGCCATGGCCGACGACGCGGTGCGCGTGGTCGTCCTCGACCACACCGGCCGGGTGTTCTGCTCCGGCATGGACCTGGCCGAGGCCTCCGGCGGCTCGTCGGAGGACCAGGGGGTGCGGGAGTTCCCCGATCTCCTCGCGCAGGTGTGGTCCGCGGCCAAGCCCGTCGTCGCCGTCGTGCGTGGCCCGGCCCGCGCCGGGGGCGTGGGGCTGCTGGCCGCCTGCGACGTCGTGGTCGCGGCGTCGTCGGCGACCTTCGCGTTCTCCGAGGTGCGCCTCGGGCTGGTGCCGGCGGTGATCTCGGCGGTGGTGCTGCCGCGGATGACCACCCACGTCGCCCACCGGTTGATGCTCACCGGCGAGGTCTTCGACGCGACGACGGCGGCCGCCGGCGGCCTGGTCGACCTCGTGGCGGCCGACGACGAGGTGGACGCGGTGCTGGCCGGTCAGCTCACCGCACTGGCCGCCGGCGCCCCGGCCGCGCTGGCCGAGACCAAGCGGCTGCTCCGCGCCCGGCAGCCGGCGCTCGCCTTCGACGACCTGCTCGACCTCTCGGCGCGGTTCTTCGCCGGCGAGGAGGGCCAGGAGGGCATCGCCGCCTTCCGCGAGAAGCGCCCGGCCCGCTGGATCCCCTCCGCCGGCTGACCCAGGGCACCTCCCGGCTGCAGTCGGTCTCTGCCCAGCCGGGCTGGGCAGAGACGGACTGCGGCTGCAGACGCACACCCACCGCTGCCACCCCTCGAGGCCGGTCGAGGCCGGTCGCGCGCGGGGGCTCAGCTGCCCGTCGTGCCGCGGAGCTCGGCGAGGACCGGGCCGGCGACCTTGAAGGCGTGGTTCGCCGCGGGCACGCCGGCGTAGACCGCGGCGTGCTGGATCACCTCGCCGATCTCCGCGTCGGTCAGCCCGTTGTTCACCGCGGCGCGGACGTGCAGCGCGAACTCGTCCCAGTGCCGCAGCGCGATGCAGATGGACAGCGTCATGAGGCTCCGGTCGCGGCGCGCCAGCCCCTGCCGCTGCCACACGTCGCCCCAGGCCACCCGGGTGATGAAGTCCTGGAACCCGGCGGTGAACGGGGTGGTGCCGGCGACGGCGCGGTCGACGTGCGCGTCGCCGAGCACCTCCCGGCGGGTGCGCATGCCCGCCTCCCGGCGCGCCTGGTCGGTGTCGGGCAGCTCGCTCACCGGGTACCTCCCGCGGCGTCGAAGTGGGCGAGCAGCGCGCCGGTGACCTGCAGCGGCTGCTCGATGTTCGCCAGGTGTGCCCCCGGGTCGACCGAGACCAGCCGGGCCCCCGGGATGCCCTCGACGATCGCCTGCTGGTGCTCCGGCGGCGTCGCGGGGTCCTGCACGCCGGAGACGACGAGCGTCGGTGCGGCGATGGTCGGGAGGTCGGCGCGCAGATCCATGTCGGCGATCGCCTCGCAGCAGCTCGCGTACCCCTCGCCGTCGGTGCCGGCGACCATCGCGCGAAGCCCGGCGACCACGTCGGGGTGGTCCGCGGCGTAGCCGGGCGTCACCCACCGGCTGACGACGGTCGGCGCGAGCACCCCCGTGCCCTCGGTCCGGGCGGTGGTGGCGCGGTCGAGCCAGTTCTCGCGGGGGCCCAGCAGAGCGGAGGTGCACAGCAGCGCGAGCCGGTGCACCCGCTGCGGGTCGCGCGCGGCCAGGCGCATCCCGGTCATGCCGCCCAGCGACAGCCCGGCGACGTGCGCCCGCTCCGCACCGACCTCGTCCAGGAGGGCGGCGAGGTCGTCGGCGAGGTCGTCCAGCGAGTAGGGCCCCGGCGGCACCGGGGACTCCCCGTGCCCGCGGGTGTCGTAGGTGACCACCCGGAAGCGCTCGGCGAGCGCGGGCACCTGCTGGTCCCACATGGCGCGGGTGGCGCCCAGCGAGTTGGACAGCACGACCACGGGCGCGTCAGCGGGCCCGTCGACGGTGTACGAGACGGCGACGGCGGTCATCGGGCTCCCTCGGTCAGGTGGGCGTGTTCGGCGAGCACGGCGTCGACCTGCGGGCCGGCTTCGCCGACGTCCGGTCCGCCGCCGAGCAGGTCGGCGAGCTCGACGTCGTCACGGCCGGCGACCACGTCGGCCAGCGAGCGGCCGGTGGCGGCGGCCTCGCGGACGGCGGCCGCGGCCTCGTCGTGCGCGGCCCCGTGGCCGAGGACCGGGGTCAGCGCCGCGGCGAGCGCACCGGCGAGCTCCGGGTCGCGCGCCGCGGCGGCCGTCGCCGACATCCGCGCCACGTCGGGCCGCAGGCCGGAGAGGCTCTCGACGAGCCAGGCCGCCGCCGAGCCGACGGTGGTGAGCAGGTCGGTGAGCGCCGGCCACTCGCTCTGCCAGGCGCCGGCGGCCCGCTCGTGCTCCTGCTCCATGGCGCCGAGCAGCGTGGCGACCAGGCCGGGCGCGCGGCGGGCGCAGGCCCGCACCGAGATCGCCGCCACCGGGTTCCGCTTGTGCGGCATCGCCGACGAGCCGCCGCGCCCCGCGCCGGTCTCCGCGGCCTCCCCGATCTCGTTCTGCGCCATGAGCACCACGTCGACGGCGACGGTCGCCAGCACGCCCGCCGTCGCCCCGAGGGCACCGGCCAGGTCGGCGATCGGCAGCCGCACCGTGTGCCACGGGACCGGGGTGGTCGCCAGGCCCAGTTCGGCGGCCAGCGCGGCCCGCAGCGCGGTGCCGGATCCGTCGGAGGCGGCGAGCGTCCCGACCGCGCCGCCGTACTGCACGGGCAACGTGGCCACGACCTCCGCCAGCCGCAGCCGGGCGCCGTCCAGGCCGCTGAGCCAGCCGGCGGCCTTCAGCCCGAAGGTGGTCGGCAGCGCCTGCTGCATCAGCGTGCGGCCCATGACGACGTCGTCGCGGTGGGTGCGGGCGAGGTCCGCGGCGGCCTCGGCGGCCAGCGCCAGGTCCCGGTCGACCGCGGCGATCGCCCGGCGGGCCAGCAGCACCATCGCCGTGTCGAGGACGTCCTGGCTGGTGGCGCCGACGTGCACCGCGGCGGCGTCGCGCTCCCCCACCGCCGCCTGCAGCACCCGCACCAGCTGGGGCACCGGGTTCCCGGCGTCGGCCGCACGGGCCACCACGGTGGCGAGGTCCAGCCCGGCCGGCTCCGCGCACGCCGCGGTGACCGCGTCGGCGGCGGTGGTCGGCACCAGCCCGGTCGCGGCGGCCGCGCGGGCCAGCGCCGCCTCGACGTCGAGCAGCGCGTCGAACCAGGCGGGGTCGGAGACGGCCGCCGCCGCCCCGCCCCGGGCGAAGGTCCCGCTGAAGAGGCCGCTCACGCGGCGGTTCCGGTCACAGGTGCGTTCATACCGTGAAGAAGACCGTCTCGCGCTCGCCCTGCAGGTGGATGTCGAACCGGTACCCGTCGCCGGCCGGCACGGCGAGCAGCGTGCTCCGCGCGGCGTCGTCGGGCAGCGCGCGCAGCACGACGTCCCTGGCGTTGGCCTGCGCCTCGTCGGCGAAGTAGATGCGGGTGACCACCCGGTCGAGCAGCCCGCGGGCGAAGACGCTGACGTCGACGTGCGGCGCCTGCAGCCCGCCCTCCCCGTCGGGCACCCGGCCCGGCTTGAGGGTGAAGACGGCGAACTCGCCGGTGAGCGTCTGCACGCGGGCGAAGCCGCGGAACCCCGGGTGGGACGACGCCCCGCGCGGGTCCTCGGGCGAGGGGAAGCCGCCGTCCGGATCGGCCTGCCAGGTCTCGATCATCGCGTCGGGGACCACGTCGCCGGCGCCGTCGAGGACGCGCCCGCGGATCCAGACGCCGCCCTCGGTGCCCTCGGCCGCGGCCCACTCGCCGTCCGGCCAGGTGAGGCCGATGGCCAGGTACGGCCCCACCGTCGCGCTCGGGGTGGTGCCCAGCCGCAGCGGCCCGGTGAGGAAGCCCGAGCCGCGCTGACCGGTGCGCGGCTGGAAGGGACCGGGCGGGTCCGGCGGCACGTCCAGCGGGTTCACGGTCGGACCGCTCATGCCACACCCCCCACGCGAATCCGCGCCTCGGTCCGCTCCTCGGTCGCCGGCGCTCCCTGCGATGCTCCCTCGGCTGTCATCACGCGACATCTCCGTCGTCGTCGGTCTCGAACGGCGTCTGCTCGGTTCCGCGCAGCACGATGTCCCACTCGAAGGCCAGCGCCCAGTTGTCCTGGGTGCGCTCGAGGGAGTACCGGCTGATCGCCCGGTGCCGCGCCGCGGCGGGGATGGCGTTGTAGATCGGGTCCTGCTCAAACAGCGGATCCCCCGGGAAATACATCTGGGTGACCAGTCGCTGGGTGAACGCGCGACCGAACAGGCTGAAGTGGATGTGCGCCGGGCGCCAGGCGTTGTGGTGGTTGCCCCACGGGTAGGCGCCGGGCTTGATCGTCAGGAACTCGTAGCGGCCCAGGCTGTCGGTGACCACCCGGCCGAGCCCGTCGAAGTGCGGGTCCAGCGGCGCCGGCCAGTTGTCGACGACGTGCCGGTAGCGGCCGGCGGCGTTGGCCTGCCACACCTCGACCAGCGCACCGGGCACCGGCCGGCCGTCGCTGTCGAGGACCCGGCCGTGGACCAGGATCCGCTGGCCGATCGCCTCGCCGTCGTTGCGCCAGGTCAGGTCGGCGTCCCGGGCGAGGACCCGGTCCTCGCCGAGCACCGGGCCGGTGATCTCGGTGAGCCGGTGCGGGAGGTCGACGGGGGTCCGCAGGGGCGCCCGCAGGCCCGTGCTCCGGTAGTCGGGGAAGCCCACGGGGGTGCGCAGCTCGGCGGGTTCGCGCACGTACCGCGGTACGCGCAGGCCACTGGCCGATGTGGTCCCGGTCATGCCGGGACGGTACGACCGGGGGGCTACGCTCCCAAGCCCAAGCTTCCACTGGGCGGGAGATCCACGGACATGGCCGGTCGCAGCACCGTCCCGGGGCGGTCGGTGACGTCGCGGGCGCTCGGGATCCTCGACGCCTTCGGCAGCGACACCCCACGGCTGTCGCTGTCCGAGATCGCCGAGCGGACCGGCACACCGCTCACGACGACGCACCGGCTGCTCGGCGAGCTCGCCGACTGGGGGGCGCTGGTCCGGCGGTCCGACGGCCGCTACGAGATCGGCCGCAAGCTCTGGGACCTCGGCCTCCTGGCCCCGGTGCAGCTGGAGCTCCGGCAGGTGGCCGCCCCGTTCCTGTTCGACCTGCACACCACCATCCGCGACACCGTGCACCTCGCCGTCCGGGACGGGCTCTGCGCCCTCTACGTGGACCGGGTCTCCGGCCGCGAGTCGGTGCCGGTGGTCAGCCAGGTCGGCAGCCGGCTGCCCCTGCACGCGACCGGGGTCGGCAAGGTGCTGCTCGCCGCCGCCCCGGACGACGTGGTGGAGCAGGTGCTGGGGTCGCTGCACCCGATCACCCGGCACACCGTCGTCGACCCGGCGCAGCTCACCCGGGAGCTCGCCGAGATCCGCCGGCGACGGTACGTCCGCACGTGCGAGGAGATGTCGGTCGGAGCCGCCTCGCTGGCCGTTCCCGTGCAGGTGGAAGGGGCCGGTGGCCCGCTGGCCGTGGCCGCCCTCGGCATCGTCGTCCCCCCGCACCGCCGGGACCTCGCCCGCCTGGTGCCGGCGCTGGAGATGGCGGCCCGGGGCATCGGCCGGGAGCTGGCCCGGTCGCGCGAGTTCGCCTGACCGTCCGCGGGCGCGCAGCGCCTCCTCCGTTTCCCTTCGCCGGGCGACCCGCGCACCATGGGTCGACTGCCGGGCGAACGAGCGGGGGGACGGTGGCTGCCGTGCGCGCACCACGGAGGAGCGGCGTCCCGACGGGCCCGGCAGGAGCCGGGGGGACGGGTCGGTGAACGCGTCGGTCCTGGCGGTCGTCGCCCATCCCGACGACGACCTGCTCTTCGTCAACCCCGACCTCGATGCCGGCATCCACGCCGGGATCCCGACCACCGTCGTCTACGTCAGCGCCGGTGACGCGCTGCTCCCCCTCGCCGAGGCGTCGGACCGCGCCCGCGACCGGCGCCGCGGCATCCAGGACGCCTACCGGGTCTCCGGTGACGTGGGTGACCTCCCGCTCCAGGGCGAGTGGGACGGCGAGGTCGTCGAGCTCGGCGGTCGCCGGGTGGAGGAGTTCCGGCTGCGGCAACGGCCCGGCGTGCGGGTGGCGTTCCTCGGCCTGCCCGACGGCCGGCTGTCCCGGCTGGCCTCCGGCGCGACGCTGACGACGGTCCCCGCCGCCGGTGGACTCGTGGCGGACGTCCAGCAGTACGACCGGGGGGACGTCGTGTCGGTGCTCCGCGGGCTCATGGAGCGCTACCGGCCGACGGTGCTGCACGTGACCGAGCTCCTCGCCGACCACCGCTACGACGTCCCGCAGTCGCACCCGGACCACCGGGCGGCGACCGCGCTGGCCCTCGAGGCGGCGCGGCGGTACCGGGCAGCGCAGGCCACCTGGCTGCCGTACGTCCTCGAGCACCGCGACTACGGGGTGGGCCAGCACCCGGTGAACCTCGACCCCGCCACGCGGGCCCGCAAGCGCGAGCTGTTCGCCGGCGAGTACCAGCCGTGGGATCCGGCTGCGGCGGACGTCTTCGGCGCACTCGACCGCGCCTACCGCCGGACGTCCCGCGGCACCCGGTGGTCGGCGACCGACCGCCGGGGCGCGGTGCGGCTGTTCGCCGTGCGCGACGGCCGGGTCGTGTCCTGGACCGGCACCGGCACCTGGGCGGGGCCGGTGGACCTCGGTCCCGACGACCTCGGTGCCGAGGTCACCACCGTCGTCGCGGCTGCCGGGACCGACGGCGGCATCCACCTCGCCGCCCGCACCGACGACGGGCGGGTGGCCGTGCGTTCCGTGGACGACGGCACGTGGACCGACCTCGGCACGCCCAACCCCGGTGACGGCGCGCGCTACGTCGGGAGCCCCGCCCTCGCACCGAACGCGGACGGCCGGCTGCAGGTCGTCGTGGTCAACGCCGGTGGCGGACTGTCGACCCGCTGGCAGGAGGCCGACGGCGGCTGGCACCCCTGGTTCGACCTCCGGGGCACCGACCTGCAGGACCCGTGCGACGCGCTGCTGGACGCCACCGGGCGGATCGAGGTGGTCGCGGCCTCCCGCACGGGGCTGTTCCTGTGGCGGCAGGCCGTACCCGGCGGGGAGCTCCTGCCGGGTCCGCTGCCGTGTCTGGCGCCGGCCAGCTCCGCAACGTTCGCCGTGAACGCCGACGGGCGGCCGGAGGTGCACTACCGGCAGGCCGGGACCGCCGCCGTCGCGACCAGCTGGCAGGACCGCGACCTGGCCTGGCGATCGGCCACCGCCCTCGGCGGGCACGGCGGGAGCGGGCCGACGGCGAACGCCACCGTCGACGGCCGGATCACCTGCGTCACCCGGAACGCCGGTGGCGGGATCTCCGTGACCACGCAGGTGGCCCCGGACAGCCACTACGGACCGTGGACCGACCTGGGCGGGTTCGTCCCCGATCTCCCCACCGCCGCCGCGACACCCGACGGCCGGCTGGTCGTGGCGGCGGTCGATGCGGACGGCGCGGTCGTGCACCGCACCCGCTCGGCCGCCGGGGACTGGGGGCCGTGGCGGACCGTCGGGCCGATCGTCTGACCGGGGGCGCTGACGCGTTCCTCCCGCTGGCCGGAAGGCTCCGGTACCGCCGGGGAGCGCCGGCGGGAACACTCGCCCCCGTGCGCACCCAGGTAGGCATCATCGGCGCCGGCCCGGCCGGCCTCCTCCTCTCCCGGCTGCTGACCTTGCGGGGCGTCGACAACGTCGTCCTGGAGAACCGGTCCCGGGACTACGTCGAGGCGCGCATCCGGGCCGGCATCCTCGAACAGCACACCGTCGACACGCTCACCGACGCCGGCCTCGGCGACCGGCTGCACCGCGAGGGGCTCGAGCACTCCGGCATCTACCTGCAGTACCCGGGGACGCGCCACAAGCTGGACTTCCCGGAGCTCTGCGGTCGCACCGTGTGGGTCTACGGCCAGACCGAGGTGACCAAGGACCTCATCGCGGCCCAGCTGGACGGCGGCCCGCCGCTGCTGTTCGACGTCTCCGAGGTCCGCCCCGAGGACGTCGACACCGACTTCCCGCGGATCCGGTTCACCGACGCCGAGGGCACCCCGCAGGTGCTCGAGTGCGACGTGATCGCCGGCACCGACGGCTTCCACGGGGTCTCCCGCCCGGTGGTGACCGCCGGCACCGCGGGCCGCACGTGGGAGCGCACCTACCCCTACGCGTGGCTCGGCATCCTCGCCGACGCCGCCCCGGCCACCGACGAGCTCATCTACGCCTGGCACCCCGAGGGCTTCGCGCTGTACTCGATGCGCTCGCCGTCGGTCTCGCGGCTCTACCTGCAGGTGGACCCGTCGGAGAAGATCGAGGACTGGTCCGACGACCGGATCTGGGACAACCTCGCCACCCGCTTCGCCCTCGAGGGCTGGGCGCCCACCACCGGCACCGTGACGGAGAAGTCGATCCTCCCGATGCGCTCGTTCGTGAGCGCGCCGATGCGCCGGGGCCGGCTGTTCCTCGCTGGGGACGCCGCGCACATCGTGCCGCCGACCGGCGCGAAGGGGCTCAACCTCGCCGTCGCCGACGTCACCCTGCTGGCCACGGCGCTGACCCGCCTGCTGCGGGAGAAGCGCACCGACCTGGTCGACGCCTACTCCGACACCGCGCTGCGGCGGGTCTGGCGCTGCACCCACTTCTCCTGGTGGATGACGTCGATGCTGCACACCTCCGGCGACGACTTCGACGCCCAGCTCCAGCTCAGCCAGCTGCGCCGGGTGTGCACGTCGGAGGCCGCCGCGCGCGAGTTGGCGGAGAACTACACCGGGCTGCCCATCGAGGTCTGAGCGGCGGTGCATCCGGAACGGCGGTGAGCGACGAATACCCGGTCGTGGAGTCCTTCGCGCCGCACCAGGAGACGCACTGGATCGTCCAGCCCCTGCTCGACGCCGGGCTGGCCCTCGACGACATCCGGGTGCTGGTCACCCGGCTGGGCTTCGAGGCGGTCGTGGGCGGGCGGCACGACGACGGCACCCGTCTGCTGGACCTCGTCGGCGACCGGCCGCACGACGTCCGGGCCGCGTGGGTGGAGACGATCGACCGGATGACCACCCGGCCGCTGCCCGGCTGCTGACCAGCCGCTCCGGTCGGCCCGCGGTCCGGTCGACCTCCGGGAGTGACCCCCGACACACGGTGCTGCAACACCTCTGGCTAGTGTCCCAAGCGCTGTGGTCCAGCTCACCCCGGGCTCGGCCGGCACTCCTTGGAGGTCACGTGCGCACCACTCCCCCACGTCCCGCCCGAAGGTCGTTGCTCGCACTCGGCCTGGGCGCCGTGCTGACCGCCGGCGCCCTCGCCACCGCCGCGCCCGCCGGAGCCGCGCCCGGTCCCCGGGATCCCGCCCCGCTCGTCGTGCCGACGACCGAGGGCGCCGTCGAGGGCACCGCGCCCGGCGACTACCGCCTGTTCCAGGGCATCCCGTTCGCCGCTCCGCCGGTGGGCGACCTCCGCTTCCGCCCGCCGGCCCCGGCGCAGCCGTGGGAGGGCGTCCGGGACGCCACCACCCCCGCCAGCCCGTGCCCGCAGGCTCCCAGCGCGACCAACCCGTCCTCGTCCGTCGACGAGGACTGCCTCTACCTCAACGTCACGACCCCCGCGGGGCTGGACACCTCCCGGAAGAACCTGCCGGTCATGGTCTGGATCCACGGCGGCTCCTGGCAGACGGGCAGCGGCGACCGGTACGACGCCAGCAAGCTCGCCCTCGAGGGCGACGTCGTGGTGGTGACGATCAACTACCGGCTCGGTGCCCTGGGCTTCATGGCGCAGGAGGACCTCTCCCGGGAGAACGGGGACGTGGCCTCGGGCAGCGCCGGGCTGCTCGACCAGCAGGCGGCGCTGCGCTGGGTGCAGCGCAACATCCGCGCCTTCGGCGGCAACCCGGGCCGGGTCACCATCTTCGGCGAGTCGGCCGGCGGCTCGGCGGTGTGCGCCCAGCTCACCTCCCCGTCCGCGCGGGGCCTCTTCGACCGGGCCATCGCGCAGAGCTACAGCTGCACCGCCCCCTACGACGACCTGGAGACGGCGGAGGCGAAGGGCGCCGCGGTCGCCGGGACCGTCGGCTGCGACACCGCGTCCGACGTCGCGGCCTGCCTGCGCGCCGCGCCGGTGGAGGAGCTGCTCGCCGCCTGGCCGGGCGGCGCGTTCGTCGTCGGCGGATCGGCGCTGCCGGTGCAGCCGGCCGAGGCCATCGCGGCCGGCGACCACGCGCGCGTGCCGATCATGCACGGCAACCTCAGCGACGAGAACACCCTGTTCACGCCGCTGAACCCGACCGTGGCGGGACTGGCCAACGACGCCGACGGCTTCACCGAGGCCGACTACGCACTGGTGCTCGGCGGCGTCTTCGGCGACGACGCCGACGAGGTGCAGGCCCGGTACCCGGCGGGCGCCTACCCGTCGCCGCTGCGGGCCCTCGCCGCCGTCAACAGCGATGCGGGCAGTGCGCTGTCGACCTGCGAGCACGTCGACGCGTACGAGACGCTGGCCCGGCCGCCGGTGCCCGCCCCGGTGTTCGCCTACCAGTTCCGTGACGAGACGGCCGACCCGCTGCTGGACTTCCCGTACCCGGGCTACCCGGAGGACGCCCAGCACGCCGCCGAGCTGCCCTACCTGTTCCCGGGGCTGTTCGGTGACGGGCTGACCGCCGAGCAGGAGCAGCTCTCGACGACGATGGTCCGCTACTGGACCAACTTCGCCGCCCAGGGCAACCCCAACGGGCGGGACGTCCCGACGTGGACCCGGTACCGCGCCCCCGAGGACGTGCAGGGCCTGGACATCGCCTCCGGCGGTGGGATCGGGCCGGTCGACGTCGCCGCCGAGGCCGACTGCGCGTTCTGGTCGACGCTGAACTGATCCGACCGGTCCCGGAACGGGCCCCGGGCAGCAGCCGCTGCCCGGGGCCCGTTCGCGTGGGCGGCGCGCCGCCCCCGGGTGCCGCATCTACCGACCGGTAGCCCGTGTGGGATCGTCGGGGCACTACGTCGAGACGGCACTGCCGCCGTCAGGAAATGAGGACCGATGCGGTTGCAGCTGTCCCCGGAGCTCGAGGCCTTCCGGGAGGAGATGCGCACCTTCTTCACCACCCAGGTGCCGCAGGAGATCCGCGACAAGGTCGCGGCCCACCGGCACGTGTCCAAGGACGAGTACGTCGAGGCCCAGCGCGCGCTCAACGCCGCCGGTCTGGCCGTGCCGCACTGGCCCGTGGAGTGGGGCGGCCGGGACTGGACGCCCCTGCAGCGCCACATCTGGCGCGAGGAGATGCAGCTGGCCGGCGTCCCCGAGCCGCTCGCGTTCAACACCAGCATGATCGGCCCGGTCATCGCGGCCTTCGGCAACCAGGAGCAGAAGGAGCGCTTCCTGGCCAAGACGGCGAACCTGGACATCTGGTGGTGCCAGGGCTTCTCCGAGCCCGACGCCGGCTCCGACCTCGCCTCGCTGCGCACCACCGCCGTCCGCGACGGCGACGACTGGGTGGTCAACGGTCAGAAGACCTGGACCACCCTGGGTCAGCACGCCGACTGGATCTTCTGCCTCTGCCGCACCGACCCGACGGCGGAGAAGAAGCAGCGCGGCATCTCGATGCTGGTCTTCCCCATGGACACCCCCGGCGTCACGCTGCGCCCGATCGAGCTGATCGACGGCGGCTTCGAGGTCAACGAGGTGTTCTTCGAGGACGTCCGCGTGCCCGCCGAGAACCTCATCGGCGAGGAGAACCGCGGCTGGGACTACGCCAAGTTCCTCCTCGGCAACGAGCGCGTGGGCATCGCCCGCGTCGGCGCCACCAAGAAGATGCTCGCGCAGGCCAAGGAGTACGCCCGCGAGATCACGGTGGACGGCCGCCCGCTGCTCGAGGACCCGTTCATGGCCACCCGGATCGCCGAGGTCGAGAACGAGCTCGTCGCCCTGGAGCTGACCGCGCTGCGCGTGGTCGCCAACTCCGCCGACGGGAAGCCGCACCCGGCGTCCTCGGTGCTCAAGCTCAAGGGCTCGGAGCTGCAGCAGGCCGCCACGGAGCTGCTGGTCGACATCGCCGGCCCGCTCTCGGTGGCGTCGTTCGCGGAGGAGGGCTCCGACGTGCCCGACTGGGCGCGCGTCGCCACCCCGCACTACCTGAACTACCGGAAGGTCTCCATCTACGGAGGCTCCAACGAAGTTCAGCGCACCATCATCGCCGGCACGATCCTGGGGCTGTGATCTGACGTGGACTTCACCTTCGACAGCGAGCAGAACGACCTCCGGGAGGCCGTCCGCGGCCTGCTGGAGCGCGCCTACTCCGACAGCGAGGCGCGCCGCAAGGTCGCCGCGAACGACCCGGGCTTCGACGAGAAGACCTGGTCCCGGCTGGCCGAGATGGGTCTGCTGGGCCTGCCCTTCGCCGAGGAGCACGGCGGCATGGGCGCCAGCCCGATCGAGGTGGCGATCGTCGCCGAGGAGATCGGCCGGGTCATCGCCCCCGAACCGTTCATCGAGGCCGTCGTGCTCGCCGGTGGGCTGATCGCCGCCGTCGGCACCGACGAGCAGAAGGCCGAGCTGCTGGGCGCGATCGCCGAGGGCACCAGCGTGCCGGCCTTCGCGCACGCCGAGATCGGCACCCGGTGGAGCGCGTCGGCGTCGGCGGTCACCGCCACGCAGGCCGCCGACGGCTGGACCCTCTCCGGTGTGAAGGAGCCGGTGCCCACCGGCGCCCGGGCCGACGTCCTGGTGGTCTCGGCCGTCATCGACGGCGGCACCGGGCTGTTCGTGGTGCAGGGTGACGCGGCGGGCCTGACCCGCACCGGCTACCGCACCCACGACGGCACCCGCGCGGCCAACGTCCGCTTCGACGGCACCCCCGCGACGCTGCTGGGCACCGGCGGGGACCGGACGGCGGCGATCGAGCGGGCCCTGGCCGAGGCGCGCATCGCCTACAGCCACGAGGCGATCGGCGCGATGGACACCGCCCTCCGGATCACCGCCGAGTACCTCAAGACCCGCAAGCAGTTCGGGGTCACCCTCAACAAGTTCCAGGCGCTCACCTTCCGCGCCGCGGACATGTACGTGTCGCTGGAGCTGGCCCGCAGCACCGCGCTGTGGGCGTCGATGGTGCAGGACGCCGGCGGCGACGTCCTCTCCGCCGCCGACCGGACCCGGCTGCAGACCAGCCGCGCCGGCCGGCACGTCGGCAAGGAGGCCATCCAGCTGCACGGTGGCATCGGCGTGACCGCGGAGTACTCGGTCGGGCACTACGTCAGCCGGCTCACCGCGATCGACCACCTGCTGGGCGACGGCGACTTCGCCGCGGCCCGGCTGGCCCGCACCGTGGCCGACCGGTTGACCGTCGACCCGCTGGGCGAGCCCTACGCGGTCTGAGACCCACCCGCGACGGAGCCCCGTCCCCCTTCCGGGGGGCGGGGCTCCGCTGCGTCGCGGGGGTGCCGCTGCCGGCGCGGCGGTGTCCCCCCGTCAGTCGCCCAGCATCGCCCGGCGCAGCTCGTCGGCGTCCGCCCGCACCGAGTCGAGCACCGGCACCAGGTCGTCCTCGCGCAACCGGCCGCAGGTGAGCCGCACGATCGGCACCGTGTCGTAGTCCTCGAGCGTCAGCCGGGCGGCGACCTCGAAAGCACCGCGCAGCAGCCCACCCTCGACCGAGGTGAAGTCGTCGATCTGGTTGAGCCGCCCGGTCATGGTGTGCGGGAAGCCCCACTGCTCGAGCGCCACGGCGGTCAGCCGGACGCTGTTGATGCCGTAGCGGCGCAGCTCGGCGGTGCGCCGAGCGGTGAAGTCGGCGTGCTCGGTGACCAGCTCGCCGTAGCCCTCGGGGTCGTCGTGGTGCAGCAGCGCGGCACCCAGCTGCGCGAGCAGCCCGACGCAGAGCGCGTCCTGCGGCCGCTCGCCGAAGCGTGGGGCCAGCGTGGACGAGGCCAGCGCCAGGCTGGTCGTCAGGTCCCAGAAGTTCTCCGGCAGCCGCGACTCGTCGTCGAGCTCGGTCAGGGCGACGGTCGCCATCGTGCGCACGGTGGTGAACCCGACGACGGTGACGGCGAACTGCAGGGAGGTGACCCTCCCCCGCATGCCGAAGTAGGCGGAGTTGGCCAGCTTCATGACCCGGCCGGCCAGGGCGACGTCGGAGGCGAGGATCCGCGACAGCGCCTTGGCACTGGTGTCGTCGGAGTTGGCGACCGAGACGATCTGCGCCGCGACCGGGCGCTGGGCCGCCATCGTGTCGATGCTGGCGAGCACCTTCTCCAGGTCGAAGACCGGGACGACCTCGCGGGCCGGTAGCGGGGTCACGGTCATCGGGTGCACTCTCCGGAGGACGCGAACCAGGCAGCGGTCTGCTCCCCGGTCATGGGTTGGCTCAGGCTGAACCCCTGCAGGTACGTGGCCCCCAGGCGGGCCAGCGCGGCCGCCTGCTCGGGGGTCTCGACCCCCTCCGCGACCGTGCTCAGGTTGAGGCTGCGGGCCAGCGCGATGACGGCGGAGGCGATCTCGGTGTGGCCGTGCGCCAGCTCGGCCACGAACGACCGGTCCACCTTCAGGCAGTCCACCGGCAGGTGCCGGAGGTAGGCCAGGGAGGAGTAGCCGGTGCCGAAGTCGTCGATGGCGAGCTCGACGCCGAGGTCGCGCAGCTGGTGCAGGATCACGCGGGCGGAGTCGGGATCCTGCATGAGCGCGGACTCGGTGATCTCGACGGAGATCCGGGACGCGTCCAGCCCGTGCCGGGCGAGCGCGTCGGCGACGTGGGCCGGCAGGTTGGCGTCGAGCTGCAGCGCCGACACGTTGACGTTGGCCCGGGGCGGTGCGGCCGGCCCCATGAGGGACAGCCACTCGGCCAGCTGACGGCAGGTCTCGTCGAGGACCAGCAGCCCCAGGCCGGCGATGAGCCCGCTCTCCTCGGCCAGCGGGACGAAGACCGCGGGGCTGATGGCGCCCCGTTCGGGGTGCATCCAGCGGGCCAGCGACTCCACGGCCACCGGACGGCCGGTCCCGGTGCTGAAGATCGGCTGGTAGAGCAGCGTGATCTCCCGCCGCTCGACGGCGTCCCGGAGGTCGGCCACCAGACGCAGCTTGTCGCGGGCCTCCTCGCGGGCCCGCTGGTCCAGGACGGTGATCCGCCCCTTGCCGCCGGCCTTGGCCTGGTACATCGCGATGTCGCAGTCGCGGATCAGCTCCTCGGCGCCGGCGTGCTCCGCCGTCTGCACGGTGACGCCGACGCTCGCGTGGGGGCGCACGTCCACGCCACCCAGCCGCACCGGCTGCGCCAGCTCGACGGAGATCCGCTCCGCGAGCGCCACCGCTGCGGACTGGTCGACGTCCTCGCAGACCACGACGAACTCGTCGCCGCCGAACCGGGCGACCAGGTCCCCCGGGCGCACGACCGACCGCAACCGGCGGGCCACCTCGGTGAGCAGCTCGTCGCCGGAGGTGTGGCCGAGCGAGTCGTTGACCACCTTGAAGTTGTCCAGGTCCAGGAACAGGCAGGCGAGGGCGCTGCCGCCCGGCGTGAAGCGCTCCGCGACGTACCGGGCCAGCAGCGTCCGGTTGGGCAGCCCGGTCAGCGGGTCGTGGTTGGCCTGGTGCGCCAGCTGCGCCTCGAAGGCCAGCCGGTCGGTGATGTCCTCGATGGTGCCGACGAAGCCGGCTCCCACGCCGGGGGTGAACAGGTGGGCGAACCGGATGACCGTGGTGCGGACCGTGCCGTCGTCGCGGAACAGGCGGGCCTGGGTCTCGACCTCCTCGCCACCGAGCGCCGCCGTCACCTGCTCGATGACGGCGTCCAGGTCGTCCTCGTGCACCGTGTCGATCCAGCCGGTGCCGAGCAGCTGCTCGGCCCGGCGACCCACCAGGGTGCAGAAGGCGTCGTTGACGTGCGCCAACCGCATGCCCTGCTCGGAGAGCAGCGTCGGCACCGGCGAGCGCTCGGTGAGCGTGGAGAAGCGGCGCTCGTGCGCGTCCGCGGTGGCCCGCAGGGCACGCTCCTGCTCGTTGGTCGTCGAGAGGATGCGGATGGTCCACATCCGGCCGCTGGGTGACGGCGTCGTCGTGACCACCGCCTCGACGGTGGCGCCGCTGGCCGTCCGCACCGGCAGCGTCATCCGGGCCGTGCGCTCGCGGCGCAGCAGCAGCTTCAGCTCCCCGCCCCCGAGGCTCGGGAAGAGGTGCTCGACGGGCAGGGCGCGCAGGTCGTCCAGGCCGTAGCCCAGCAGGTCCACGGCCCCGGCGTTGCCCCAGTTCAGGCGGGGTCGGCCGGCGACCAGCTCGGCGACCACCAGCGCGAGGTTGTCGCTGACCGTGGCGCTGTAGAAGACCGAGGCGACGATCTCCGGCGGGACCCGGTCGTCGTCGGCGTCAGCTCTGATGACGGACACGGTCCTCCCCTCGGTTGGGGCAGGCGCCGAGGTCTGGGCCCGCCACGGAGTTCTTCGGCGCCCGGGTGGCGCCTTCTTCACCCGGGCGGCGGCGGGGCACCCCGTTGGGGGGAGCCCCCCGGCACGGGGACGTCACCTACCGTTCTCCGCACGTTCGACGCACGTGCTCTGCCTCACAGTCCCGCAGCCACATGCCGCGACCGTGCGTTAGCAGGCAAGATCCCTCCGGATCCACCGAGCACGCGCACGACCCCACTGGCGGACAGGCGACGGGGCCTGCCCACCGAGGAATGGAGCGCCACGATGCAGATCGGAATCCCGCGCGAGACGCGGCCCCGCGAGACGCGGGTCTCCGCGACACCGGCCACGGTGACGCAGCTGGTGGCGCTGGGCTACGACGTCGTCGTCGAGACCGGCGCCGGGGTGGCCAGCAGCTTCCCGGACGACGCCTACGCCGCGGCCGGTGCGCGCATCGGCACGGCCGACGAGGCGTGGGGCGCCGAGGTGGTGCTGCGGGTCAACGCCCCGGCGGTGGCGGAGATCGGCCGGCTGGCCGACGGCGCGACGCTGATCAGCCTGCTCTCCCCCGCGTTGAACCCGGAGCTGGTGGAGGCGCTGGCCGCCCGGCCGATCACGGTCCTGGCGATGGACGCCGTGCCGCGGATCTCCCGGGCGCAGTCGATGGACGTGCTGTCCTCGATGGCCAACATCGCCGGCTACCGGGCGGTGATCGAGGCCGCGAACCTGTTCGGCCGGTTCTTCACCGGCCAGGTGACCGCCGCCGGCAAGGTCCCCCCCGCCAAGGTGCTCGTCGCCGGCGCGGGCGTCGCGGGGCTGGCGGCGATCGGCGCGGCCTCGAGCCTGGGCGCGATCGTGCGCTCCACCGACGTCCGCCCGGAGGTGGCCGAGCAGGTGCGGTCGCTCGGCGGTGAGTACGTGGCGGTGCCCGACGCCGCCGAGGCACAGGTGAGCACCGACGGCTACGCGCGGGAGATGGGCGAGGACTTCAACCGGCGCGCGGCCCAGATGTACGCCGAGCAGGCCCGCGACGTCGACATCATCATCACCACCGCGCTCATCCCCGGCCGCCCCGCGCCCCGGCTGATCACCGAGGAGATGGTCGCCTCGATGCGCTCCGGATCGGTGATCGTGGACATGGCCGCCGCCCAGGGCGGCAACGTCGCCGGGTCGGTGGCCGACGAGGTCGTGGTCACCGCCAACGGCGTGTCGATCATCGGGTACACCGACCTGCCCGCCCGCCTGCCCGCCCAGGCCTCCCAGCTCTACGGCACCAACCTGGTCAACCTGCTCAAGCTCCTGACACCGGGCAAGGACGGCCGGCTCGTCCTCGACTTCGACGACGTCGTGCAGCGGGCGATCACGGTCGTGCGCGCCGGCGAGAAGACCTGGCCACCACCACCGGTCCAGGTCTCCGCCGCGCCGCCGGCCCCGTCCGGTCCGCCTGCCGGGGCGACGGCGGCCGCCCCCGCGGTGCCGGTGAAGACCCCCGCCCCGGCCCGACGGTTCGCCCTCGTGGGCGCCGCCGCGGCCGCGCTGTTCCTGCTCACCGCCTTCTCCCCCAACGAGCTCGTCCAGCACTTCACCGTGTTCGCGCTCGCCGTGGTGGTCGGCTTCTACGTCATCAGCGGTGTGCACCACGCGCTGCACACGCCGCTGATGAGCGTCACCAACGCGATCTCCGGGATCATCGTCGTCGGCGCCCTGCTGCAGATCGGGCACGACGACGCCCTGGTGATCGTGCTGGCCTTCGTGGCGATCCTCGTCGCGAGCATCAACGTCTTCGGCGGCTTCGCCGTCACCCGCCGCATGCTGGGCATGTTCTCGCGCGGCCCGAGCGCGACCGCCCGCCCGACCCTCCCGGCCGCCCGATGACCGCCACCGGTGCCGCGTCCGCGGCCTACATCGTCGCCGCGCTGCTGTTCATCCTCAGCCTGGCCGGCCTGTCCAAGCACGAGACGGCCAAGGCCGGCAACGCCTACGGGATGGCCGGCATGGCCATCGCGCTGGTCGCCACCATCGGGCTGGCGATCGACCACGGCATCTCCGGCGCCGGTGCGGTCCTGCTGGTGGTGGCCGTCGTCATCGGGGCCGCGATCGGCCTGTGGCGGGCGGCCCAGGTCGAGATGACCGGCATGCCCGAGCTGATCGCGCTCCTGCACAGCTTCGTCGGCCTCGCCGCCGTGCTGGTCGGCTGGAACGGCTACCTCACGGTCGAGGCCGACCCGGAGAACCAGACCGAGGTGTCGGCCGACCTGCTGGGCATCCACTCCGGCGAGGTGGCGATCGGCGTCTTCATCGGCGCGGTGACCTTCACCGGCTCGATCGTGGCGTTCCTCAAGCTCTCGGCGCGGATCAGGAGCAACCCCCTGGTGCTGCCGGGCAAGAACTGGCTCAACCTCGGCGCTCTCGCCGCCTTCGTGGCGCTGACCGTCGTGTTCGTGGTCGAGCCGAACCTGCCGGTGCTGGCGGTGCTCACCGTGATCGCGCTGGCCCTGGGCTGGCACCTGGTGGCCTCGATCGGTGGCGGGGACATGCCCGTCGTCGTCTCGATGCTGAACAGCTACTCGGGCTGGGCGGCCGCCGCCTCCGGCTTCCTGCTGGGCAACGACCTGCTGATCATCACCGGCGCGCTGGTGGGCTCCTCCGGCGCCTACCTGTCCTACATCATGTGCAAGGCGATGAACCGGTCGTTCGTCTCGGTCATCGCCGGCGGGTTCGGCAACGAGGGCAGTGCCGCCTCCTCCGATGTCGACTACGGCGAGCACACCGAGATCACCGCCGTCGACACCGCCGACCTGCTGCGCGAGGCGAGGTCCGTCGTCATCACCCCCGGGTACGGCATGGCCGTCGCCCAGGCACAGGGGCCGGTCGCCGACCTGACCCGCAAGCTGACCGAGCGCGGCGTCGAGGTCCGGTTCGGGATCCACCCCGTCGCCGGCCGCCTGCCGGGCCACATGAACGTCCTGCTGGCCGAGGCCAAGGTGCCCTACGACGTCGTCCTGGAGATGGACGAGATCAACGACGACCTCGCCGGCACCACCGTCGTCCTGGTCATCGGCGCCAACGACACCGTGAACCCGGCGGCCGCCGAGGACCCGACCAGCCCCATCGCCGGCATGCCGGTGCTGCGGGTGTGGGAGGCCGAGAAGGTGATCGTCTTCAAGAGGTCGATGAACACCGGGTACGCCGGCGTCCAGAACCCGCTGTTCTTCCGGGAGAACACCGACATGCTGTTCGGCGACGCCCGCGAGCGCGTGGAGGACATCCTCAAGGCGTTGTGAGTGACGGACGACCCTGTCCCGCACGGTGGCAAGGCATTACTGTCTGCATATGCGCGTTCACGTTCAGCTCAATGACAGTTCCGTCGCCGGCGCGCACGACGTCACCCCGTCCCCGCCGTCCTTCCAGGCCGTCGTCGACGGGCCCCGGGTGGCGCTGACCGGGGACGTCGACGCGCTAGGCGTCGAGCGGCTGGGCCGGGTGCTGGCCGCCTCCCCGGTGGACGGCGGCACCTGCGCCCTCGATCTCTCGGGTCTCCGCTTCGCCGACGTCGCGGGCTGCCGGGCGATCGCCCGCTGGGCGCGCACCCGCACCGAGCGCGGGATCGACGTCGAGCTGCGGAACGCCCCGCCCCTGGTGCAGCGCGCGTGGCACCTGCTGGCGCTCGACGAGTGGGCGCCGGTCTCGTTCACCGAGGCCGGGTGAGCGCCGCTCCCGACCTCGGCGGCGTCCTGCACTCCCGCCCGACTATGCTGTCCGCTGCGACATTGCGTGTCATACAGCTGGCGCGCGGCCGGGCCCAGACCCGCCACGAAGAGTCCCTGGAACCAACCGGGGCCCCTTCCCTTCCCGCCGGCACGTCTTCGTCCGGTGCAGGATCCCCACGGAGTGCAAGGCGTGACACCCCCTGACGACGATGCCGCTGTCGTCCAGCCGGCGTTCGACGAGCTGGCCCGGCTCTCGTTCGCCGAGCATTCTCTCGAATCGGTGCTGCACAAGGTCACCGAGCTGGCCACCCGCATCCTCCCCGGGCAGCCGATCGCCTCGGTGACGATCGTCGCCGACGGCCGGCCGAGCACGGTGGCGGCCAGCGGCGACCTCGCCGTCCGGCTGGACGAGGCGCAGTACCGGCTGGGCCTGGGCCCGTGCCTCGAGGCGGCGACGACCGGCCGCACCAGCGCGATCCCCGAGATGCGCACCGACGTGCGGTGGGCGCCGTTCGCCGCCGAAGCGGTCGCCGAGGGATGCGAGAGCCTGCTCTCCCACCCCTTTCCGGCCCAGGAGCGGGTGCACGGGGCCTTGAACGTCTACGCCCGGGACTTCTCCATCGCCGGGGACCGCACCCGGGATCTGGTCGCCCGGCTGGCCGCCTACGCGGTCGGGCCGGTGTCGAACATGTACCTCTACGAGACCGCCGTGGAGCGGGCCGAGCACCTGCAGGCGGCGTTGGAGCACCGGGCGGTCATCGACCAGGCCAAGGGCATCCTCATGGAGCGGCACAAGCTGACCCCCGACCAGGCCTTCCGGCTGCTGGCCGGGGTCTCGATGGAGACCAACACCAAGCTGCGGGACGTCGCTGCGCGGTTCGTGCTCACCGGAGAACTCCGACCCGACTGACCGGCGCACCACGTGCCGCGGTGAGGAGTGCGGGCCGCCCGGAGTGGGCACCCCCGGCGGCACGGTCGCCAGGACAGCCGGCGGTCCCCGGGGGCCCAGATCCAGCGGTCGAAGCGACGGCCGCTGGGTCGCCCCGGGCGTGCCGGGTTGCGCTGCGCGTCGCGGTCCCCCACGGTTTCCCGGTGGATCCCTTCCGCGGTCTCGGCATCCCCCGCATCCCCGGGTTCGGCGAGCTGATCGCCCTGCTGCAGACGCAGACCGAGGCGCTGGCGCAGCTGCCCCGCACCCTGGCCGACCTCAACGCCACCGTCCGCGAGCTGACCACGGCCACCACGTCCGCGCGGGAGACGATCGCCTCCGCGCAGCGGATCGCCGAACGGCTGGAGGGCCTGGTCGAGGAGCTGGAGGAGCCGGTCCGCGCGCTGCGCCCCGGCCTCGAGCGGGTCGGCCGGGTGCTGGACGACCCGGCCGTCGACACCGTGCCCGACACCCTGCGCCGCATCCACGACGACCTGATGCCGCTGATCTCCGGTCTCCGGCAGGCGCAGAACCGGGTGGGTTCGGTGACCGGCCTGCTCCGCCGCCGTCCCCCGGGAGACGAGGACGACGGCTACTGAGCGCGGAGCTGGTCGCCGACCCGCTCGCCCTGCTCGCCTGCGGCCTGGCGGTGCTCCTGGCGTCGGTCGTGCAGACGGCGACCGGCATGGGCTTCGGCCTGCTGGCCGGGCCCCTGGTGCTGCTCGTCCAGCCCGCGCTCGTGCCGGGACCGCTGCTGGTGGGGACGCTCGCCTCCCTGCTGCCGGTGCTGTGGCGGGAGCGGGCTGCGCTGGAGTTCGCCGCCATGCGCGGAGCGATGCTCGCCTCGGTCCCGGGTGCTGCTGCGGGGCTCTGGCTGGTCCAGACGATGGGTGTGCGGTTGTTGGGCATAACGGTCGCCGTCGTGGTGCTGGGCGCCTGCGGGGCGGCGCTCGCCGGGGTGCGGCTGCCCGGGAGTCGGCGTGCGCTGACGGTCGCGGGCTTCGCCTCGGGCACGCTGTCGACGGTCGCGGCGACGCCGGGTCCCCCGCTGGTGGTCACCTACCGGGCGCCCTCGCCCGCCGCCCAGCGGGCCAACCTGTCACTGTTCTTCGTCGGGACGACGGTGCTCTCCCTGGGCGTGCTCGTGGCCGGCGGCGAGCTGGCGGGCAGCGGCCTGGTCTCCGGTGCGGTCCTGGTGCCGTTCGTGCTGCTCGGATTCGTCGCCGCCGGACCGCTCCGGCGCAGGCTCGCCCTGCCGGCCATGCGCCGCGCGGCGCTGATCCTGTGCGTGGTCTCCGGTGCCGCGCTGCTGGTCAGGTCGCTGGCCGGCTGACCGTCAGCCCTCGGCCGGCGGCTCCCGGCGGACGAAGTCGCCGACCGCCTCCTCCAGCCGCGCCCAGCTGGAGCTCCACTCGACCAGCGGGTCGAGGATCTTCTCGAGGACGGCGAGCTGCTGGTCGAAGGCCTGGAGCTGGGCGGTCATCGCCGCGATCGACTGCCGCTGGGCGCCGACGACCTCGGCGATGGCCCGCACCTGGGCGGCCGACATCGCGCCGGGCGGACTGGGCAGCGCCGGCAGCGACAACCTGCCCGGCACAGCGCCGGCCAGGTTCCGGGCACGGTCGCTGAACCCGCGCAGCTGGTTGACGAACTCGTCGATGGACCGCCCGACGATCCCGCCCTGCGCGGCGGCCGGCCGGCTGTCCTCGCCCTCGGTCATCGCTCCCCCTCCGGCTGTGGTCCTGCTCCGACCTTAGGGGGCGCGCCGTCGCCGGGGGCGAGCCGAAGCGGCGATCCGCGGCGCGGTCACGCCGCGGCCGGGACCCCCGATCACCCCACCAGCCGCAGCGGCCACCGGCGCCCTCCGACACCACACGGCGTTCCCGGGCCGCCGGCCGGACCGGGCGAGACTCGGCCGGTCCCGCCGTCCACCGCGCCCGTCCCGGGCGCCGAGGAGACCCGTGCCCCACCGGCTCCCCCGTTCGCGGTCGTTCGCCCGCGCCGCCGTCGCCTGCGCCCTCCTGACCGGCTGCACCGCGGTGGCGATCGATCCGGTCTCCTCCACCACGGAGCTGCCCGCACCGGTTCCCTCCTCCCCGGCCGATCGTCCGGTGCCGACGGTGGCGGCCGCGCTGGACGCCATGGACCGCCGGGCGCAGGTGGCCCAGCTGTTCGTCGCCGGGGTACCGCTCGACGACCTCGCCGCCGGCGCGCCCCTCGTCGAGCAGGGCGTCGGCGGGGTCTTCCTCGCCGGCCGCTCATCCACGGCCGCCGGCGAGCTCGCCGCCACGACGGCCGGCTGGCAGGACGCGGCCCCGGGGCCGACGGACCTGTGGATCGCCGTCGACCAGGAGGGCGGCCAGGTCCAGACGCTCCGCGGCGACGGCTTCACCCTCCTGCCGTCCGCCGTCGAGCAGGGACAGCTCCCGGCCGACCAGCTCGCGGCCCTGGCCGAGGAGCTCGGCGCCTCGCTGAGCTCCGCGGGGCTCAACCTCGACCTCGCACCGGTCGCCGACGTCGTCCCCCCGGGGACCGAGGCCGGGAACGAGCCGATCGGCTTCTTCCAGCGGCAGTACGGCGGCACCGGCCCCGAGGTGGCCGTGGACGCCGCCGCGGTCGCCGACGGGCTGGGCGCCCACGGCGTGACGCCGACGCTCAAGCACTTCCCCGGCCTGGGGCGGGTCCGGCAGAACACCGACACCAGCGACGGCGTGGTCGACCCGGTGACCGCGGCCGGCGACGAGCAGGTGAGCGCCTTCGCCGCGGCCCTGGCCCACACCTCGGCCGACCCGTTCGTGATGGTCTCCTCGGCGACCTACCCGCGCATCGACCCGGACAGCCAGGCCGTCTTCTCCCGCGCCGTCGTCACCGACCTGCTCCGCGGGGAGCTGGGCTTCGACGGCGTGGTCATCACCGACGACGTCGCGAACGCCGCCGCCATGCGCGACATCGCCCCGGGCGAGCGCGCGGTGCGCTTCCTGGCGGCCGGCGGCACCCTGGTGCTCAGCGTCGACGGCACGCTGGTGCCCGAGATGGTCGACGCCGTCCTGGCCCGGGCGGACGTCGACCCGGCCTTCGCCGCCACGGTCGACGCCGCCGTCCGCACCGCCCTGACCGCCAAGGCCGAGGCCGGCCTCCTCGGCTGACGGCACGTGCTGGTCCCGGTCGCGCCCGGCCGGCGGGACGGCGCGTCAGTCCTGCTGGCGGGCGGTGATCTGGACGGTCTGGGGAGCGGGCACGGCGTTGGACGGCGTGCAGCAGGCGTCGGTGCAACCGTCGCCGCACCCGCAGGTGTCTCCGTCGGACCCGCCCGGGACCACCGGACCGCAGCCACAGGCTTCCCCGCGCCACGCCTCGAGGCCTTCGCGGAAGGCGACGGCGGCGATGACCAGTCCGGCGATCGGGTCGGCCCAGCCCCAGCCCAGGGTCGCGTTGAGGACCAGCCCGACCAGCAGCACGGCGGACAGGTAGGTGCACAGCAGCGTCTGCGTGGAGTCGGCGACGACCGCCTGGGAGCCGAGCGCGCGGCCGGTGCGGCGCTGCGCCCAGGACAGGAAGGGCATGATGACCAGCGACGCGGCCGCCAGGCCGATACCGACCGGCGATGCGTCGGGGTCCCCGCCGAAGAGCAGGGCGCGGATCGACTCGAACGTCACGTAGCCGGCGAGGGCGAAGAACGAGAGCGCCATCAGCCGGAGCGCCTGTCGCTCCCGCGACTCGGGGAGCCGGTGGCGGAACTGCCACAGGATGATCAGGCCGCTGGAGACCTCGACGACGGAGTCCAGGCCGAAGCCGATCAGCGCGACCGATCCGGCGGCGATGCCGGCGCTGACGGCGATGACCGCCTCGATCACGTTGTAGGTGACCGACGCCCCGGCCAGCAGTTGCGCCCGGCGTCCGAGATGCCTGGCCTCCTCGGCGCTGGGCCGCGCGTGGACCGTGCTCACTGCTCCGCGGCCTCTCCGTAGGTGGGGCACAGGGAGACGGCGTCGCCGGTAGCGGCCAGCAGCCGCTCGGCCGCACCCAGCAGGTCGAGCAGTTCGGGTGCGGTGGACAGCGACCACATCGACGCCCTGCCCTGTGGCCGGGAGGCGATCAGGCCGCAGTCGCGCAGGCAGGCAAGGTGCGCGGACACGGTGGACTGGGCCAGTCCGAGGTGGTCGGTCAGGTCCACGACCTTGTGCTCGCCGAGCACGAGGTGGCGCAGGATCGCCAGCCGCGCCGGGTCGCCGAGACTGCGGAACATGCACGCCGCCGCGGACAGGGCCGCCACCTCGCTGACCGGGACGTCGGCAGTCGCGTTCGCGCTCGATGTCATCGTCACGCAGCGATGCTATCGCCGGCCAGCCGCCCGTGGGGTATGCGACGCCGTCGAGTGCACCGGGCGGACGCCGAACGGACGAGGCCCCACCCTGCACGGGTGGGGCCTCGTCCGTCCTGCTGAGCGCTAGCGGCGCACCGGGTCGTCCACCCGGTGCGGCCTCAGTACCAGCCGGTCGACTGGGAGTGGCTCCAGGCGCCGCACGGCGAGCCGTAGCGGTTGTTGATGTAGATCAGCCCGGCGTCGATCTGCCGGTAGCCGTCGGAGGTCTTGGCGATGCCCGTCCCGGCCCACGTCGAGTCGAGGAACTGGGCGATGCCGTAGGCGGTGCTGCGGGGGTTCTGCGCGTTGGGGTTCCAGCCGCTCTCCTTGCCCCACAGGTTCTCCAGGCAGGTGAACTCGCTGCCGGAGCCACCCACCTTCTGCATCGCGTACCCCTTGAACGACCCGGCCGGTGCGGCGGCTGCGGCCGGCGCGGGGGCCGCCGGAGCGGCGGGGGCGGCCGGGGCGCTGGTGGTCCGACGGGGGGCGGCGGCCGCGGCCTGCGCCTCGGCGGCGCGGGCGGCCTCGACGCGGGCGGCCTCGATACGGGCGGCCTCGGCGCGGGCCGCCTCCTCGGCGGCACGGCGGGCGGCCTCCTCCGCCTCGATGCGGGCGGCCTCCTCGGCGGCACGGCGGTCGAGCTCGGCCTGCTCGGCGGCAGCCCGGGCCTCGGCGGCCGCGGCCTGCTCGGCCACGCGCTCGCTGCGGCTGGCCGCGAGCGGGGCGAGGGAGTCGACGGCCGACTCGACGGCGTCGGCCGGCGGCGCCTCGGCGGGGATGCCCAGCTGGGCGGCGACGCTGACCGAGACCGGCTGCGCCTTGGCGTGGGCCTCGGGCTCGTTGGCGACGACGACGTTGACGACCAGGGCACCGGCGGCGACGACCGCCAGCAGGAGCGCCGGGCGACGGACGGACGTGGGGCGCAGGGCGCGGGTGATCGAGGTGGCGCGAAGGTTCATGGGGTGGGACTGCTCCAGGGGCAGGGCACAGCGGGTCCGCGGCGGACAGCTGCAGGGGTGGTCGAGTGGCAGCGGGTGCAGGGCGGGACGCCCGGGCGCTCAGCGCGGGGAAGGCGCGCGCGAGGCTCCGTACCGGCTGCGGTTCCGTGCAAGGTGGGCCCGCAGGCTCGCCATGCGGCGGCTCTCCGTTTCTTCCGTCGTGCCGCCTACCGAGTTAGCTGACGGATTCGGGCGTGGAAGTCGCCCTACCCGCGCCGACGTGCTCGGCGCGCGATTCACCCCAGTGCTGCGGTGGGTCCCCGGCTCACCCGCGGCGCGATGGCAGCGGGCGACTCGGCGGCGCCCGGCGGACCTCCCCGGATGGGGAGAGAACGACCGGCCGGGCTGGCCCACGGTAACCACCGTTATTCGTTCGTGACAATCCCTCTGGGGGAACTACCGTGTGGAAGTCGTCTCGCGGAGCTCAGGGCAGCTGCCAGACGGTCGTCCGGCGCACCGCCGTGGGCTGCGTGGGCGACGGCTCGGTGTCGGGGACGTCGTACACCGCCAGCGCGGTCAGCCGGTCCTCCGGCAGGTAGACGCGGCCGGGGTCCCCGACCAGCACCTCGACCCCGCGGGCGCGGGCGGCCTCGAGGAAGGGCAGCACCCGGTCGGTCATCTCGCGGTCGTAGCAGACGTCCCCGGCGAGGATCACCGCCACGTCCGGCGGCCCGTCCCCCAGCACGTCGCCCACCGGCGTGATCCCCGGTGCCCCGTTCCGCTCGGCGTTCACGGTCACGGCGGTGAGCGCGTACGGGTCGACGTCGCTGGCGAGCACGGAGCTCGCCCCGGCGCGCACCGCCGCCACGGACACCAGGCCGCTGCCGGCGCCCAGGTCGAGCACCGCGCGCCCGGCCACCAGCTCCGGGTGGTCGAGCACGTAGCGCGCGAGCGCCTGGCCGCCCGGCCAGGCCGCCGCCCAGAACGGCGGTTCGGTGGAGGTGCGCCCGTGCTCGGTCTGCATCGCCTCCCAGAGGGCGACGACGTCGGCGGCGACCAGCAGCTCGACCTCGGGCACCAGGTCGGGCCGCACCGGGCGGGTGTGGGCGCGGACGAACTCCGCGGGAACGGGATGGTCCACCCCGGCAGTCAACCGCACCGGGACTGCGGCGGCGCGGGCCGGGCTGCTCGGAGCCGGACTGCTCAGAGCCGGGCCGACCAGGAGGACAGCCGGCCGGCGGGACGGAACCCGAGCGCCTCGTTGACCGCCACCATGGGGGTGTTGCGCTCGGAGTTGTAGGTGCTGATCCGGCGCACCTCGGGGAACGCCTCCGCCAGGTCCCGCAGCACGGCCGCCTTCACCCGGGCGCCGAGCCGGTGCCCGCGGTGCTCGCGGAGGACCAGCGTCCCGCCCTGCGAGGCGCGCGCGGGCTGCGCCAGCGGGATCTGCAGGTCCGTGAATGCGATCAGCCGGCCGTCCCGGGTCACCGCCCCGGCGGAGAGCACCGCACGCCCCCGGGCGACGTGCGACCGCTCGTACTCGCGGATCCGCACGCCGTCCCACTGCTCCTCCTCGACCGGCAGGTCGCCGTGCGGGGCGTCGGTCGTCATCCGCCGCTCCAGCAGCGCCCGGTCGTCGAGCAGCGCGTCCGGGGTCCGGTCGCGCCAGGTCACGACCTCGTACCCGCGGCCGGCCTCCACCGCCCCGGCCTCCAGCGCCGCGAGCCGCTGCTCGTCGGGCGGCAGCAGGAGGTCGCGCCGGGTCTCGACCAGATCGCAGGCCCAGCCGTGCGCCTCGGCGAACACGCGTCCCGGCGTTCCCGGAGACGGCTCGTCGACCTCGGCGATCAGGACGGTGCGTCCGTGGTCCGCGGCGAGCGCCCGGCCGGACGCCAGCAGCGCGCTGCCCAGCCCGCGACGGCGGGAGCCGGGGTGCACCGCGACGTCGAGGATCGCGACGGTCGGGTTGTCCCTGCTCGGGAGGATCACGCGGAGCGCCCCGACGACGGCGCCGTCGACCACGGCTGCGCGGTGCGCGCCGCCGCGGGAGCCGCCCGGCCCCACCAGCTCGCGGCCCAGCGCGACGTGGTCCCGCGCCGGGCGCGGCGGGTCCTCGGGCCGGTCGGCCCGCTGGGTCGCCGCCCAGACCTCGCACCACGCCGGGAACAGGTCGTCCTCGGGTCCGAGGTCGACGATGCGGCAGGTGGCGGCGCTCACCTCCGGAGTTCTACCGCCCGCCGCAAGCGGATTTCCGGCGGTCAGCCCGGAGGCTTCGCCGGCGCCGCCCGGCGGGCGATCAGCCGCCAGTAGGTCCCCGGCAGCAGCCGCACCAGCACGTCGGGGACCTTCGCGGTCCAGCCGATGAGCAGCCGCGGACGGCGTCGCTCGATGGCGGCGACGATCTGCGCGGCGGCGTCCTCCGGCGGCATCCGGAGCAGCTTGGCGAACTGCTTGCGCCCCTCCTCGTACTCCGCCGGCGAGACGCCCGAGCCGGTCCGGGCGGTCTCGGCGATCCGCGTCCGGATGCCGCCGGGGTGCACCACGGTGACGCCGATGCCGTCCTCGGCCAGCTCGTGCCGCAGCGCCTCGCTGAACCCCCGCACGGCGAACTTGCTGGCCGCGTAGGCGGCCTGACCGGCCGGGGCGAAGATGCCGAAGACGCTGGACACGTTGACCACGTGCGCACCGGCGTGCGTCTTGAGCACCGGCAGCAGGGTGTGCGTGAGCCGGACGACGGCGCGCACGTTGATCGCCATCACCCACTCGAACTCCTCGAGGGTGACCTGGTCGAAGCGCCCGCCGAGCGCCACGCCCGCGTTGTTGACCAGCAGCGTCGTCTCCGGGTGCTCGGCCACCAGGGCCTCGGCCACCCGGGCGGTCGCCGCGTCGTCGGCGAGGTCGACGACGTGGGTGGCGACCCGCAGCCCCGGGTGGTCGGCGCGGATCCGCCCGGCCACCGCCGCCAGCCGTTCGGCGTCCCGGTCCAGCAGCACCAGGTGGCTGCCGCGGCCGGCCAGCTGCCCCGCCAGTGCCTCGCCGATGCCGCTGGCCGCACCGGTGACGACCGCCGTCCCGCCGGCGAACGCGTAGGGACCCATCACGCCACCGTCCGCTCGGCAGCGGCGTGGGCCCCGGCGCCGGCCGGCGGCCGCGGCTGGAAGGTCATGCCCTCGTCCTCCAGCGGGCCGCGGCGCATCAGCGCGACGTCGCGCAGGTAGTTCTGGTGCAGCCGCCACGGCGCGCGGCCGCCCTGCTTGGGCAGGCCGGCGAGGCTGCGCTGCACGTAGCCGGCCGCGAGGTCGAGGAACGGCGCGTCGGCACCCTCCGGCGGGGCGACCGGGGTCGCCGACGCGTAGCCGTGCGCGTCCAGGTGGTCGAGCAGGCGGCAGACGTAGCCGTTGACCAGGTCCGCCTTGAGCGTCCAGGAGGCGTTCGTGTAGCCGATGACCATCGAGAAGTTGGGGACGCCCGACAGCATCATCCCCTTGTAGGAGACCGTCTCCGGCAGCTCGACCCGCTCCCCGTCCACCGCAAGCGTCATCCCGCCCGCCGGGAGCAGGTTGAGCCCGGTCGCGGCGACCACGACGTCGGCGGACAGGTGCTCCCCCGACTCCAGCTCGATGCCGTCCTCGGTGAAGGTGGCGATCCGGTCGGTGGCGATCGAGGCCTTCCCCTCGCGCAGGGTGCGGAACAGGTCGCCGTCCGGGACGAGGCAGAGCCGCTGGTCCCACGGGTCGTACGGCGGGTTGAAGTGCGTGCTGACGGCGAACCCGGCCGGCAGCTGCTTCTCGGTGAGCCGGCGGATCAGCTTCCGCACCATCGCCGGCCGGCGGCGGCTCAGCTGGTAGAGCGCGGTGCTGGTGAGCACGTTCTTCCAGCGGACGATCGGATAGGCGGCCCGGGCCGGTAGCCGGGCGCGCAGCCACTGCGCCAGGGGGTCGCGGCTGGGCAGCGACATGATGTAGCTCGGCGTGCGCTGCAGCATCGTCACGTGCTCGGCCTGCTCGGCGAGGTTCGGCACGAGGGTGACGGCGGTGGCGCCGCTGCCGATGACCACCACCTTCTTGCCGGTGACGTCGAGGTCGTCGGGCCAGTGCTGGGGGTGCACCAGCCGGCCCCCGAAGCGCTCCTCGCCCGGGAAGGAGGGGCGGAAGCCCTCGTCGTAGCGGTAGTAGCCGGAGCAGACCGAGAGCCAGGAGCAGGTGAGCTGAACCGTCCCGCCGGTGTCGGTGCGCTCGGCGGTGACTGTCCACCGGCTCTCCGCCGTCGACCACTCGGCCGACAGCACCCGGTGGTGGTAGCGGATCTTGTCGGTGACGCCGTACTCGCGCGCGGTGTCCTCGATGTAGCGGCGGATGGCCGGGCCGTCGGCGATCGACTTCGCCTCGTCCCACGGGCGGAAGGAGTAGCCGAGGGTGAACATGTCGGAGTCCGACCGGATCCCCGGGTAGCGGAACAGGTCCCAGGTACCACCCAGGGCGGCGCGGGACTCCAGCACCAGGTAGCTGGTGCCCGGCCGGTCCTTCTCCAGGTGGCAGGCGGCGCCGATGCCGGAGAGGCCGGCGCCCACGACCAGGACGTCCACGTGCTCGATCTGCATGGCCGCATCTCCGGTTTCGCTCGTCCGGCCGGGGCCGGGACTGGACGACGCCGTCGCGGGGCGGCGCCGCCCAGGACGCTATCGACGCACTGTCGAACGAGTCAACGGGGTGTCGGGTCACGGACGGGAACGGTTAGTCTGCGTGCCGTGTCGGCTGCCGCGGATGATCTCCCCAGCACCGGGCGTGGCCGGCGGCCGCCCCGCCCCTCCGGTGACGACCGCGAGCTGGCGATCCTCAGCACCGCGGAGCGGCTCCTGGCCGAGCGGCCGCTGGCGGCGATCTCGGTCGACGACCTGGCGCGCGGCGCGGGGATCTCCCGCCCCACCTTCTACTTCTACTTCTCGTCCAAGGACGCCGTCCTGCTGTCGCTGCTCGACCGCGTCGTCGCCGAGGCCGACACGGCGATGCGCGCGGTGTTCGGCTCGCCCGCGACCGGTGCGCGGGACGGCTGGGCACGCGCCATCGGCGCCTACTACGACACGTTCCGCGCGCACCGCGCGCTCACCGTCGCCTGGGCGCAGGCCCGCTCCACCAGCGACGAGGTCCGGGCGCTGTGGTCGGCGGTGTTCGAGCGCTGGGTGCAGCAGTGCGCGACCGCGATCGACGCCGAGCGGGCGCGCGGAGCCGCTCCGGCGGGGTTGCCGTCCCGCGACCTCGCCGTCGCCCTCACGTCGATGAACGAGCGGGTGCTGTACGCGACCTTCAGCGGGGACGGGCCCGCGATCGCCGAGGACGACGTGGTCGACGTCTTGCTCGGCATCTGGCTGTCGGCCGTCTACGGCGCCGCGACCCCCGACTGAGACCGGCGCGCGGCACGACGCCAGGGCCTCAGAGGTTCAGGGCCTCAGAGGGTCAGGGCCTCAGAGGGTCACGGCCTCAGAGGGTCACGGTCGCCAGGGTGCTGCCGGTGAGGCTGCCGAACCACAACCGCCCCCCGGCCTCGCGGACACCGGTGAGCATCTCGAACCCGGGGATCTCCCCGCTGAGCCGGTGCACCGTCGCCCCGCTGTCGTCGACCGCCAGGACCCCCAGCGTCCGGCCGGGGCGGGGCTGCAGGCTCGCGGGCAGCCTGCTCAGCAGCGCGCGCAGCGGTGCGGGCAGCCGGTGGATGGCGGCCAGCGCGGCGACGCGGGGGCTCGGCAGCGTGATCCACACCAGGCCGTCCGAACCGAGCGCGATGTTGTCCGGGTGACCGGGGAGGTCGTCGACGAAGACCTCCGCCGTGCCGGCCCGCGCGCCGGTGAGCCACACCCGGCGCACCCGCGCCGCACCGGTCTCGGCGACCGCCACCCACGACTCGTCGGCGGCCAGGGCCACCCCGTTGGCGAACTCCAGGCCGCCGAGCAGCTCGGTCACCGCGCCGTCGGGCGTCCGCCGGAACAGCCGGCCGCTGGCGGTCCGACGGACCAGGTCGGCCCGCCACTCCGGGATGCGGAACCGCTGCGAGGAGTCGGTGAAGTAGATCGTCCCGTCGGCGGCGACGGCGGCGTTGTTCACCGCCGCCAGGCGGACCCCGTCGACCCGGTCGACCAGCGTCCGCACGGCGCCGTCGACGAGCGAGACGGCCAGCAGGCCGGCGTCGGAGGCGCAGACCAGCAGCTCGCCGCTGCCGAGGAGTTCCAGACCCAGCGGCCGGCCCGGCACGTCCGCCACCGTCTCGACCGCGCCGGTCGTCCCGGCGACGCGCACGATGCGACCGTCGGCCAGGCCGGTGTACACCCGCCCCGCCCCGTCGACCACGACGTCCTCGGGCCCCTCGCCGACCGGCACCACCGTCGTCCCACCGAAGTCGCGCACGCCGGTCCCCCCGCTCCCGCCGGCGGTCACTCCCCGACGACGGCGGAGCCGGCCTCGGCGGTCGTGAAGTCGCGGCCGCCGACGCCGGCGCGCACCACGGTGACCGGGCAGGCCGCGTGGTGCACCAGCTGGTCGCTGACCGAGCCCAGCAGCAGGCCGGCGAAGCCGCCGCGGCCACGCGCACCGACGACCAGCAGGTGGGCGCCCTCGGCTGCGGCGAGCATCGCCGGCACCGGCGGCCGGTGGACGACGTGGCAGGTGAGCCGGACGGCGGGGTCCAGCCCGGCCGCGGCGACGTGCGCGGTCAGCTCGTCCAGCACGGCCTGCTCCCAGTCGGTCAGCGGCGGCACGTAGCCGGGCTCCCAGGTGCTGGGCTGCGGGGCGGTGGTCATCGACCAGGCGCGCACCACGTGCAGGTCGACGTCGGCCCGGTGGGCCAGCCGCGCAGCCCAGCGGAGCGCCTCCTGGGCGCACTTGGAGCCGTCGTGCCCGACCACGACGCCACCCTCGACCTGAACGACCTCACGGACCTCGTTCACCGCTGTCCCTCCTCGTTGCCGCCTGCCGGTGCGACCACCGTCCCGGTGAGCCTCTCATCACCCGCCGATTCGCACGTCACCGGCGGCGACCGGCGCGCCGTCAGCCCGAGACGGGCTCCGACCGGGCCCCCAGCAGTGCGAGCTCGTCGGCCGGCGGAACGCCGACCGCCTGGAGCGCCGCACCGATCCGGTCGGTGAGGCACCGCAGCGACTCGCGGGCCTGGTCGCGCTGGCGGCAGAGGTCGTCGACCTCCGCGCGGACGGCGGCCAGCTGGGCGCCGGCGAGGTCGTCGGCGGACTCGCGGTCCCGCTGCGCCTGCGCGGCGGCCTGCTCGAGCTCGGCGGCGGCCGCCGCGGCCAGCGCCTCCCGCTCCGCGGCGGCCTCGGCAGCAAGGGCCGCCCGCTCCGCGGCGGCCTCGGCAGCCAGCCGGTCGCGCTCCGCCGCCGCCTCGGCGGCCGCGCGGTCGCGCTCGGCCGCGGCGACCCGGAGCAGCTCGGCCGCCTCGGCCTGCGCCTTCTCCAGCACGGCGGCCCCGTCGGCCCGGTCCCGCTGCGCACTCACCCGGAGCTGGTCGGCGACGTCGATCGCCAGCTCCTTGATCTCGTGCGCCTTGCGCAGCCGGGCGTCGGCCTCGAGCCGGGCGTCGGCGAGGATCTGCGCCGCATCCGCCTCGGCGGCCTCGAGCACCTGGGCCGCCTGGTTCTCGGCGAGCCGCAGCACCTCCCCGACGCGGGCGCTGACCCCCGGCCGCTCGCGGCCGACGGGCTGCTCGGCGAGCAGCCGCCGGGAGATCTCGAGCTCCGTCCCGCAGGCGACCACCCGGTCGAGCAGGTGCTCCCGCTCGCGCTGCGCCGCGCCGAGCTCGCCCTCGGCCCAGGCGACGTAGTTGTCCACCTCCACCCGGTCGTAGCCGCGCAGCGCACCGCGGAACGCCGGCCGGTGGTCCAGCAGCGTCTCCAGGGCACCCGCCGGGCGCGGAGCCCCGGCCTCGGGCACCTCCGGCCGTGGAGCCCGGGCCTCGGGCCCCTCCGGCGGCACCCCCTCGTCCTGGACACGATTGGCGACGAACTCGACGTGCCGGAGCATCCGGATGGCCCCCCTGGGAAGTAGGTGAGGCGGAATCTGCCAGAGCGCCGTCCGGCGCGCGGGCCACCGTGACGGGTCCGTGACCCGTGTCGCGGACCCCCCGGCGATGTCACGCCGCGGTGTGGCCGACCGACTACAGCGCGCTGCCGGCAGCGGCGGACCCACCCCTTCGGACCGGCCGGGCATAGCCACGGGGTGCGGCGCGTTGACCGGGCAGAGATAATTGCACTCTCAACCAGATGCGGAGATCGAGATGCAGTTCGGCGTCTTCACCGTCAGCGACGTCACCACCGACCCCACGACCGGGCGCACGCCGACCGAGGCCGAGCGGCTCAAGGCGGTGCTGGCCATCGCGCAGAAGGCCGAGGAGGTGGGGCTCGACGTCTTCGCCCTCGGTGAGCACCACAACCCGCCGTTCTTCTCCTCCTCCCCCACCACCACGCTGGCGTGGATCGCGGCCCGGACATCGACGTTGCAGCTGTCGACGTCGACGACGCTGATCACCACCAACGACCCGGTGAAGATCGCCGAGGACTACGCGATGCTCCAGCACCTGGCCGACGGCCGGGTCGACCTGATGATGGGCCGCGGCAACACCGGTCCGGTCTACCCCTGGTTCGGGCAGGACATCCGCAACGGCATCGACCTCGCCGTCGAGAACTACGCGCTGCTGCGCCGGCTGTGGACCGAGGACGTCGTCGACTGGCAGGGCAAGTTCCGCACGCCGCTGCAGGGCTTCACGTCGACCCCGCGTCCGCTCGACGGGGTGCCGCCGTTCGTCTGGCACGGCTCGATCCGCTCCCCGCAGATCGCCGAGCAGGCGGCCTACTACGGCGACGGCTTCTTCCACAACCACATCTTCTGGCCGGCCGAGCACACCCAGCGGATGGTGGAGTTCTACCGCCGCCGCTACGCGCACTACGGCCACGGCGCCGCCGACCAGGCGATCGTCGGCCTCGGCGGCCAGGTGTTCATGCGGAAGAACAGCCAGGACGCCGTCCGGGAGTTCCGCCCGTACTTCGACAACGCGCCGGTCTACGGCCACGGCCCCTCGCTGGAGGACTTCAGCCGGGAGACCCCGCTGACCGTCGGCTCGCCGCAGCAGGTCATCGAGCGGACCCTGGGCTTCCGCGACTACGTCGGCGACTACCAGCGGCAGCTGTTCCTCATCGACCACGCCGGGCTGCCGCTGAAGACGGTGCTCGAGCAGCTGGACATCCTGGGCGAAGAGGTCGTCCCGGTGCTGCGCCGCGAGTTCGCGGCGCTCAAGCCGGCGCACGTGCCCGAGGCCCCCACGCACGCCGCGCGGGTGGCCGCGTCCGGCGGCCCGAAGGCCACCGCGGTCCCCGCGGCGGGCGACAGCGTGACCGGGCGGACGGCGGAGGCGGCAGCGCGATGAGCACGCGGGCCGGGAGCACCAGAACGATCGCCGTCGTCAGCGCCGGGCTGGCCGTCCCGTCGTCCACCCGGCTGCTGGCCGACCGGCTGACGACGGCGACGGTCGACGCGCTGCGCGAGCGGGGCGTGACCACGACCGTCGAGGTGGTGGAGCTGCGGCAGCACGCCCGCGATCTCGCCGACAACCTGGTCACCGGCTTCGCCGGGGAGGCGCTGCGGCGCTCCGTGGACACGGTGGTCGGGGCCGACGGGCTCATCGCGGTGACGCCGATCTTCTCGGCGTCCTACAGCGGGTTGTTCAAGACGTTCTTCGACGTCCTGGACAAGGACGCCCTGACCGGGAAGCCGGTGCTCCTCGGTGCGACCGCGGGCACCCCCCGGCACTCGCTGGCGCTGGAGCACGCCATGCGGCCGCTGTTCGCCTACCTGCGCGCGACGGTGGCCCCCACGGCGGTCTTCGCCGCGTCGGAGGACTGGGCCGGCGGCGACGCCGGCGGCCCGGCCCTCACCGGCCGGGTGCGCCGGGCCGCCGGGGAGCTCGCCGACCTGGTGGCCGGGCGGCCGCCGGCCGCACCGGCGGATCCGTTCGCCGACCCGGTCACGTCCTTCGAGGACCTGCTGGGCGGCCCCGGCGCCTGACGCCCCCCGGGCGGTTCGTGCCCATGTCGCCGCGGCGAGGTGCGCACGAACCGCCGGCGAGGTCAGTCGTCCTCTTCCTCCTCGAGGCCGCCGCCCTCCTCGCCGCCTTCCTCCTCGACGACGCCGCCGTCCTCGACGGCCTCCTCGCCACCGCAGGCGGTCATGGTGAACGACGCGGCCGCGATGGCGACCGCGGCCGCACCGGATCGCCAGCGACGGGTGGGCAGGGACGTGCGGTTCATGGGGTCTCCTCCACGGACGGCCGACCAAGGGGTCGGGAGCGGGTGTGCCCTCCTCGTGCTCCCCCGACCGGGGCCGGCCCACTCCTCCGGCGACACGTGCGCGTGCCGCCGGCTCAGCCGACGGCGTTCTCCGACGGCGGCGCGGAGCCGCCCTCGGGGGCCTCACCCGTCATGAGCGCGACGACGGCGGCCCGGTCGGCGGCCGACGGCAGCCCCCACTCCGGCTCGTAGCCGTAGACCTCGCGCAGCGGGCGGGACGCCGTCCGGCCGGTGAGCACCTCGACCGCGTCGGTGTCGATCAGCCCGGGGTGCTCGACGCCGCAGGCCTCGGCCACCTTCAGCAGGTCGCGGCGCAGCGTGCTGATGTAGTTGGCGGCCCGGGTGGACTTCAGCGCCGGGTCGAGCCCGTGCACGAGCCAGGCGTTCTGCGTGGCCACCCCGGTCGGGCAGGTGTCGGTGTGGCACTTCTGCGCCTGGATGCAGCCGATGGCCAGCATCGCCTCCCGCCCCACGTTGACCATGTCGCAGCCGAGCGCGAAGGCGACCACCGCGTTGTCGGGCAGGCCGAGCTTCCCCGCGCCGATGAACACCACGTCGTCGGCCAGGCCGGCGCGCGCGAACGTGGCGTGCACGCGGGAGAAGCCGAGCGCGAACGGCAGCGAGACCGAGTCGGTGAAGATCAGCGGCGCGGCGCCGGTGCCGCCCTCGCCACCGTCGATGGTCACGAAGTCCACGCCGCGGCCGGTGGTCGCCATCAGCTCGGTGAGCTCCTCCCAGAACCCCATGTCGCCGACCGCCGACTTGATGCCCACGGGCAGCCCCGTCTCGGCGGCCAGCAGCTCCACCCAGTCCAGCAGGCTGTCGGCGTCGGAGAACTCGGCGTGCCGGGAGGGGCTCACGCAGTCCACGCCCTCGGGGACGCCACGGGCCTCGGCGATCTCGGCGGAGACCTTCGCCGCCGGCAGCACGCCCCCCAGGCCGGGCTTCGCGCCCTGGCTCAGCTTGATCTCCAGCGCGCGCACCGGGGCCCCCGCCACGAGGGCCTTGAGCCGGTCGAGGTCGAACCGCCCGTGCTCGTCGCGACAGCCGAAGTAGGCGGTGCCGATCTGGTAGACCAGCTCCCCGCCGTGCCTGTGGTAGGAGGAGATCCCACCCTCCCCCGTGTTGTGCAGGCACCCGGCCTGCGCGGCCCCGCGGTTGAGCGCCTCCACGGCAGCGCCGGACAGCGAGCCGAAGCTCATCGCCGAGATGTTCACGACCGACGGGGGCCGGAACGCGCCCGCCCGGCCGCGGGCACCGCCCAGCACCTTGGCGCACGGGAGGGAGACCTGCTGGCCGGCCTGCACGTGCGTCGCCGGGACCGCCCGGCCGAAGGTGCGGTGCTTGATCACCGGGTACCCGGCGGTGTACTCGAGGTCGTTGTCGGTGCCGAAGCCGAAGTAGTTGTTGTCCCGCTTGCTCGACGCGTAGACCCACCGCCGCTGGTCGCGGGTGAACGGCCGCTCCTCGTTGTTGCCCGCCACCAGGTACTGGCGCAGCTCCGGTCCGATCGACTCCAGCAGGTAGCGGGCATGGCCCACCACCGGGAAGTTGCGGAGCAGGGTGTGCTCGCGCTGGAGCAGGTCACGGACGGCGACCGCGGCCAGGGCCGAGAGGCCGGCTGCGGCAGCGCGCGGGAGAAGCGGCATGCCCCACTATTGCGCGGCGCGGCCCACTACGCAGGCGTTGCCGTCCCGCCCCGTGCGGCCGCGGCGGGGCACCGGCTCACAGGACGACGCTGAGCACCAGCGCCAGCAGGAAGCCGATCGTGCCGAGCAACGTCTCCATCACCGTCCAGGTCTTCAACGTGGTCTTCTCGTCCATCCCGAAGAACCGGCTGACCAGCCAGAAGCCCGAGTCGTTGACGTGCGAGAGGACGGTCGCTCCACCGGCGATGGCGATGACGATCAGCGCCAGGTCCGGGGAGCTGAGCCCCTCGCTGGCCTCCACCACGGGGGCCATCAGGCCGGCGGCGGTGGTCAGCGCCACCGTCGCCGAGCCCTGCGCGACCCGGATGAGCGCGGAGACGACGAACGCCGCCACGATCACCGGCAGGCCGATGTCGCCCAGCACGCCCGCCAGCGCCTCGCCGATGCCGCTGGCCCGGAGCACGCCGCCGAACATGCCGCCGGCCCCGGTGATCAGGATGATGGCGCAGACCGGGCCGAGCGCGCTGTTGAGCACCGACTCCACCTCGGCGCCGCTGTCACCGCGGCGCCGGCCGAGCACCCACATGGCCACCAGGACGGTGAGCAGCAGCGCGATCGGCGTCGCCCCGATCAGCTGCCCCCACCGGACGACCGCCGAGTCCTCGTCGACGATCCCCTCGGCGGCGAGCGTGGTCAGCCCGGTGTTCAGGAAGATCAACAGCATCGGCAGCAGCAGCAGCGAGATGACGGTGGCGAACCGCGGCGGCGCGGGCCGGGTCGCCGTCTCCGTGCCCGTCCGCCCGGACGCGATGGCCGGCGAGCTGCCCTCGACCGACGGGTCCGGGGCGTCGTCGGCCGTCTTCCCCTCGCCGGCCAGGATGGTCGGGACGGGGAGCTCGAACCGGCGCCCGGCCCACAGGCCGAACAGGTAGCTGCCGAGGAACCAGGTCGGGACACCGATGAGCAGCCCGAACACCAGCACCAGGCCGATGTCGGCGCCGATCAGCCCGGCCGCGGCGACCGGCCCCGGGTGCGGCGGCACGAACGCGTGCATGACCGCGAACGCACCGGCCACGGGCAGCCCGTAGGTCAGCAGCGAGCCGCCCAGCCGGCGGGCCACGGTGAACACGATGGGCAGGAAGACGACGAGCCCGGCGTCGAAGAAGATCGGGAAGCCGAAGAGCAGCGCGGCGATGCCCAGGGCGAGCGGCGCCCGCTGCTCGCCGAAGCGCTTGATCAGGCTGTCGGCGAGCACCTGGGCGCCGCCGCTGTGCTCGAAGAGCCGGCCGAGCATCGCCCCGATGCCCACGAGCAGCGCGACGCTGGCCAGCGTCGAGCCGAAGCCGGTGGTCATGGTGGTGACGACGTCCTCCAGCGGGACCCGTGCCGCCAGCGCCACCGCGAGGCTGACCAGGATCAGCGCCAGGAAGGCGTGCAGCTTCACCTTCATGATCAGGAAGAGCAGCACCCCGACCGCGGCTGCCGCGATCAGCAGGAGCGGTCCGGCACCCAGCGCCGGTTCGACGTCGGTCATGGCTCCTCCAGGAGGTCAGGCGGTCCGGTTCGGGTCGTCGTCCAGGGCGTCGAGCGTGGTGAGGATGTCGACCAGGGCCGCGGTGGACCGGTCGACGAGCGGGCGCAGCCGGCGGTAGACCGCCACGGCGTCCGGGTCGGGCAGCACGGGGTCGTGCACCGCGACCAGCGAGGTGGCCGCGTCCAGGTCGGGCAGCTCGCCGAGGGCGTGCCAGCCGAGCAGGCAGGCGCCGAGCCCGGTGCCCTCCGGGGACTCGGCGACGCGCACCGGCAGGTCGAGGGCGGCCGCCAGCGTCCGGATCCACAGCGGGGAGGCGACCGCGCCCCCGGTCGCCCGCACCTCGCGCACCGGCACGTCGGTGGCGGCGAAGGCGTCCCGCACCAGCGCCAGCTGCTGGCAGACCCCCTCCACCGCGGCCCGGACCAGGTGCGGGCGCCCGTGCTCGCGGCGCAGCCCCAGGTAGGCCCCGCGCATCCCCGACCGCCACCACGGCGCCCGCTCGCCGAGCAGGTAGGGCAGGCAGATCAGCCCGGCGCTGCCCACCGGCACGGACCCGGCCTCGGCCAGCAGCCGGGCGTCGAGTTCGTCGGCGGCCTCCCCCTCCGGGGCGGGCGCGCCGTCCAGGCCCGCGGCGAGCGCCTGGGCGGCCCACCGCACGACCGACCCGCCGTTGTTGATGGCGCCGCCCACCACCCAGGCGTCGTCGGTGAGCGCGTAGCAGAACAGCCGGCGGCCGGGGTCGACCGTCGGGGCGGGCACGACGACACGCATCGCCCCGCTCGTCCCCAGCGAGACCGCGGCGACGTCGGAGCGCACCGCGCCGATGCCGAGGTTGGCCAGCACCCCGTCGGAGGCGCCGATGACCACGGGCAGCCCGGCCGGCAGACCGGTGGCCGCCGCCACCTCCGGCAGCAGCCCCGGGAGCACCGCCGTCGTCGGCAGCACCTCCCCCAGCTGGCCGGGGCGCACGCCGGCGATCTGCATCGCCTCCTCGTCCCAGCGGCCGGCCCGGATGTCGTACAGCCCGGTGGCGGACGCGCAGGAGCGGTCGACCACGTGCGGCCCGCCGCACAGCGTGGCGACCACCAGCTCCTTGACCCCGCCCCAGCGCGGCACCCCGGCCAGCCGGTCGGCGTCCTGCGCGCGCTCCCACGACAGCTTCACCAGCGGCGACATGGCATGCACCGGGGTGCCCGTCCGGGCGTGCAGGTCCGGCGCCCGGCCGTCGGCGACCAGCGCCTGGGCCCACTGCGCGGCCCGGTCGTCGGCCCAGGTCACCACGGGCCCCAGCGGGCGCCCGTCCCGGTCGAGGGGCACCAGGCCGTGCATGGCCGCGCTCAGGGTGACGGCGACGACGGTGTCGCCCCGCTCCCGGGCGCGGGCGGCGACCTCGGCGAGCGCCTCCACGGCGGCGGCGGCGAGGGCCTCCGCCTCCAGCTCGGCCCGGCCGGGCGCGGGCACGAGCAGCGGGTAGGCCACGCTGACGACGTCGCGCACCCGCCCGTCGGACCCGGCGGTGACCGCTTTGGTCGCCGTCGTCCCGGAGTCGAGACCGACCACGACGTCCACAGCACCCCCCTGACCGGCTCGTTCGCTGGCCGCATCGTGCCCGCACCACGCGTGACGGGGCAACCGCTCGGCCCACGACTGCCGGGCCCGGCCGCCGCCGGCGGCGCATCCGGTGCCCCTAGACTCCGCCGCCGTGCAGCTCTCCACGATCGCCGGTCGCGTCTCCCGGCATGCGCGCACCCGGGGCCCGGGGCCCGTCCTGGCCGACTGCGCGAGCTGGGGCGCCCGGTGGCTGGTCGGGCGGGCGCGGGCGGGGCGGCCGTCGACGGAGACCTTCGGGTTCGACGGCGCCGCCGTCACCTACCTGCGGCACCCCTACAACTACACCTGGCTCAACGAGCGCGCGGTGGAGGTCCCGCTGGCCGCGGCGGTGCTCGCCGGGGCGGGGCCGGGTGCCCGGGTGCTCGAGGTCGGCAACGTGCTCGCCCACTACCAGCCGGTGGACCACACCGTCGTCGACAAGTACGAGCGCGCCCCGGGGGTGCGCAACGTCGACGTCGTCGACATCGACCTGCCGGGGCCGGTCGACCTGATCGTGGCCGTGAGCACGCTGGAGCACGTCGGCCTCGACGAGGAGGTGCAGGAGCCGGGGAAACCGGCCCGGGCCATCGCGCACCTGACCTCCCTGCTGGCGCCCGGTGGACGGCTGTGGTGCACCTTCCCCGTGGGGTACAACCCGACGCTCGACCGGCAGCTGCGCGACGGCGAGCTCGGCTTCACCCGGCTCGCCGCCCTGCGCCGCACCGGACCCGCGAACCGGTGGGAGCAGGTCCCCGTCGACGCCGTCTGGGGCACCCGCTACGACTGGCTGCTCTACACCGCGCACGCGGTCGTGGTGGCCGAGCTCCAGGCCTGACTCCCCCCGCCGCGGTCCGGCCGGCACCCCGGTGGGGAACGCGTCAGCCCACCCGCTGGGCCGGTGCCGTCTCGGCCCGCCGACGACCCCGGAGCACCCGCTCGGCCGGCCGCTCCAGGGCGTGGTACGCGACGGCCGCCGCGAGCACCGCGACCGCCAGGAAGCCGAGCAGGCCGGCGACGGCTGCCGGACCGTGCAGCACGGGCAGCCCCCAGCCCCGCAGCAGCGCGTGCATCACGAGGGGATGGACCAGGTAGAGCGCGAAGGACCACTCGCCGAGGCGGACCATCCCCGGGCGCGAGAGCCAGGAGGGCCGCCCGGACAGGTCGTGGCTCGCCGCGGCCCCGAGGAACACCAGGACCGCGGGCAGCGCCAGGAAGGTCGCGATGGACCGGGGCCAGCTCGCTTCCCACGACCCGAGCACCAGTGCCGCCAGGACGGCGATCGCCACGGCTCCCGCCACGCGGAGCGACGGCCACCGGACCGCCCTCCGCTCGAGGGTGAGCGCCACGGCCGTCCCGCCGAGGAAGCTGACGATCGAGTACCAGGGCGACACCCAGATCCGCTGGTCCCAGCCGGGAGCGGTTGCGACGACGACCGCGGAGACGACCAGCACGGACGCCCCCGCCACCGCCACCCACGCCCAGACGCCCCGGGTCGAGCGCCGGACCGCAGCGCGCAGCAGGAACGGCGTGACGGCGTAGAAGAACGCCTCGCACGACAGCGACCAGGACACCCCGTTGAGGGCGAAGTACCAGTCGGGGTCGGGGATCCACGCCTGCACCAGCAGCAGCACCGCGGCCCAGGCACCCGGGTCGAACGTGACCCCGAGAACCGCGCCGGCGATCCCCGCGGCCAGCGCCGTGGCGAGGTGCAGCGGGTAGATCCTCGCCAGCCGCCGCCGGTAGAAGGCCCGCGCCGACAGCGTGATCCCGGTCGCCGACCACGTGAGGACGAAGCCGGACAGCGCGAAGAAGAGCGTCACACCCAGGTAGCCGAGCTCGGCCACGCGCCCGGCGACCGGCCCCAGGTCGACCAGCGGTTCGTCGTTGACCCTGCTGGCGGTCACGTGCAGCAGCACCACGGCCAGCGCCGCGAGGAACCTCGTCCCGGTCAAGGAGTCCAGGCGCGGTCCACGCTGTGCCGTAGTGATGTACGCCTCCGGCCGCTCGAAGTCGGCGGAACGATAGCACCGGGCCCGCGGCGCCGGGGGCGGGAGAAGGCGGCCGGCGCGCGGTGCCCCGGCCCGGGTCAGCGGTCCGCGGGCGTCTTCCGCAGCCGGGCCCGCACGGCCGCGTGCAGCGGCACCAGGACGACGCCGTCGCTCGCCAGCCGGGACCGCAGCTCCCGCCGGTGCCGCAGCACGCCCATCAGCCCGATCGCCCAGAAGACGTACTGCACGGCGAACGCGGCGCGGAAGGCGTCCAGCTCGTAGTCGGCCGAGGAGCCGGGGGTCAGCACGTCGAGCACCGCACCGATCGCCAGGATGGTCAGCAACGAGGCGACGAAGCCGCCGACGTTCACCAGGCCGGTGGCGCTCCCCATCCGCTCCACGGGGTTCTCCGTCCGGGCGTAGTCGAACCCGATCATCGATCCCGGGCCGTTGGTGCCCAGCACCACCACGAGCACCACCAGCAGGGCCAGCGGCGCGCGTCCCGGCCACAGGAGGACCACCGTCCACACCGTGGCCGTGGCGCCCAGGATCGAGAAGACCAGGACCGACCGGCGCAGCGGCCAGCGCCCGCAGAGCCGCCCGAGCAGCGGACCGACGCCCATGCCGACGACGACCAGCAGGGTGAGCAGCCCGGCGGCGGTCCCCGGTCCGACGCCCTGGCCGACCACCAGGAACGGATAGCCCCACAGCAGGGCGAACACCGTGCCGGAGAACTGGGTGACCAGGTGCGTGTACAGCCCGATCCGCGTGCCCGGCTCCCGCCAGCTGTCGACCAGGCCGCGGCGGACGTCGGCCATCCCGGCCGTCGTCGCCGGGCCGGTGCCGGAGGGGGCGTCGCGGAGGGCGACCAGCACCAGCACCGCGACGAGCAGCCCGGTGGCCGAGGCACCCAGGAAGGTGGCCTGCCACGACGTGCCGTGCAGCAACGCGACCAGCGGGTAGGCCGCCACCACCGAGCCGAGCTGGCCGAGGATGCCGGTGAGCTGGGTGACCAGCGGCACGGTGCGCCCGGGGAACCAGAGCGAGACCAACCGCAGGACGCTGATGAACGTCATCGCATCACCCGCGCCGACGAGGACCCGCGCGACCACGGCCGTCGGCACGTCCTGGGCGAGGGCGAGCACCAGTTGCCCGGCGGCCATGGCGACCGCGCCGGTCAGGATGAGGCGGCGCGACCCGAACCGGTCCAGCGCCACCCCGACGGGCACCTGCAGCCCCGCGTAGACCGCGAGCTGCAGCACCAGGAACAGGGACACCGCCGACGCGCCGGCGGAGAAGCGCTCCTGCGCATCCACCGCCGCCACCCCGAGCGAGGACCGGTGGAAGACCGCCACGACGTAGGCCAGCAGACCCACACCCCAGACGGCGTACGCACGAGCGGGAACCCGCTCGGATGTCGACATGCCCACCCCATACCCGACACCGCGGCGGCCGTTCCCCTTCCGGCAACCCGGGTGAGTTCCCTCACCGGGTGCGCCCGGCGTGAGATTCTGCGGCCGTGCACACCCTCGTCGACCCGACCGAGGACCCAGGGCTGGCCGACGCCCACCGACGTGGCCGGATCCTCTGGGCCCTGGCCGTCTGTATGGTGGAGAAGGGCTACCAGGCCACCACCATCTCGGACATCGCCCGCGCGGCGCGGGTCTCCAAGACGGTGGTCTACGCCCACTTCCGCGACAAGGAGGAGTGCCTCCTCGAGCTCTACTCCCGGGCCAACGCGAAGGTGCTGGCCACGGTGCGCCAGGCCCAGGAGGACGCCCGCGTCGCCGGCCTGCCCTGGCGCGACCGCGTGCGTGCGGGCATCGCCGCCTACCTCGAGACGCTGGCCGCCGGTCCCGCCGTGGCCTGGGCCGCGCTCGTGGAGGTGCAGGCGGCCGGACGGCGGGCCCAGGCGCTGCGCCGGCGGATGATCGACGGCTACATCGACCTGCTCGCCGAGGTCGGCGCCGAGCTGGTCGAGGAGGTGCCCGGGGAGGTCCGCCCGGTCGAACGCCGGCTGCTGCTCGCCGCGGTCGGCGGCATCAACGAGCTGATGCTCGCGCGGGTGGAGCCGGGCGACGCCGAGCACCTCGCCGACGACGTCGACGCCGCGACCGCGGTCGTCGTCGGGCTGCTCGAGCGGCGCGGCTGACCGACCCTCCCGGGGACCGGCGGACTCCCGCAGCGGGACGGTGCCCTCCGGCGCGTCCGAGGGTGGGGTGGTCGCTCCCGGCGGTTACCACCATCGGGTCACGCCCCGGCACCCACCCGCCCGACCGGCCGATCCGGGCACGGACGACGGCTACACTCCCGCGGCACGGTACGGCGGAGTACCGGAGGTCCGGGGAGGGACGACATCAGCGCAGTCGGCCTGCGTGCGGCGGGCAGGCACCGCCCGCCTGCCCCGTCGGTCCGTCCCCGGCCGTGGTACGCGGCCAACGCCGGCGTCTGGCTGCTCCTCGCACTCGGGTCACTGCTCCAGCAGCCCGGCCGCACCACGTTCGACACCAAGTACGACCTCACGGCCGACCCGGGCGCCTTCCTCGAGCGTGCGCTGCACATGTGGGTCCCGACCTCCCTCGGGCAGCTGCAGAACCAGGCCTACGGCTACCTGTTCCCCCAGGGCCCGTTCTTCCTGGGGGCCGAGGCGCTGCAGCTACCGGACTGGCTGGCCCAGCGCCTGTGGTCGGCGCTGCTGCTGCTGGCCGCCTACGAGGGCGCGCGCCGGACCGCGCGGGCGCTCGGCCTCTCCCCCGGTGCGGCGTTGCTCGGCGGGCTGGCCTACGCCTTCTCCCCCCGGCTGCTGGGCGGCGTCGGGGTCCTCACCGGCGAGGCGCTGCCCCCGGCGGTCCTGCCGTGGGCGGTGCTGCCGCTGGTGCTGGCCGTGACCGGACGGCTGGGCCCCCGCCGCGCAGGCCTGCTGTCGGGGGTGGCGGTCCTGCTCATGGGCGGGGTGAACGCCGTCGGCACCGTGGCCGTCCTCCCCCTCGCCTTCGCCGTCGCCGCGTGCCGCCTCCGGGAGCCCGCCGGGCGGGCGCTCCTCGGTTGGTGGCTGCTCGGCACCGCGCTCGCCTGCGCCTGGTGGACCGGTCCGCTGCTGCTGCTCGGCCGCTACAGCCCGAACTTCCTCGACTTCATCGAGACGGCCGGGACGACCACGTCCTCCACCGGCTGGGCGAACAGCCTGCGCGGCGCGGAGCACTGGGTCGCGTACTCCACCGTGGGCGGCCAGGGCTGGTGGCCGGGCGCGCACACGCTGGTCACCTCCCCGGCCATCGCCGTCCTGGGTACGGCGGTCGCCGCGATCGCCCTCGTGGGGCTGGTGCACCCCCGCATGCCGCTGCGGCGGCCACTGGCGCTCGGCCTCGTGCTTGGCCTGCTGTGCCTGACCGTGGGCAACCCCTCCGCGGTCGGGTCCTTCGTCGACGAGCCGGTGCGCTCGCTGCTCGACGGGGCGCTGTCCCCGCTGCGGAACGTGCACAAGGTGGACCCCCTGGTCCGGCTGCCCCTCGCCCTCGGCATGGCGCATGCCGTGGGCCTCGGCGCCCGGCGGTGCACGGTGCTGCTCGAGCGGCGCGGATGGCGGCGCCACGAGCCGGTGGTCCGACGCCTGGCGGCCGGCTCGCTCGCGACGGTCCTCCTCGCCACGGCGGCGCCGCTGTACCTGGACGGCCTGCGCAGCCCCGGGTGGACCGCGGTGCCGGACGCCTGGACGCAGACCGCGGACTACCTCGAGGACCGGCCCGGCAGCCGCGCACTGGTGGTGCCCGGTGCCGGCTTCGGCGTGCAGACGTGGGGCTGGACGGTGGACGAACCGCTCCAGGGACTCACCGACACCCCGTGGGTCACCCGGAGCCAGGTGCCGCTCGTCCCCGGGCCGACGGCGCGGGTGCTCGACGTCATCGAGAGCCGGCTCTCCGACGGCGAGGGGAGCGCCGGGCTCGCCGACCTGCTGGCCCGCGCGGGCCTCACGCACGTCGTCCTCCGCCGCGACCTGGATCCGGCCGTCGCGGAGACCGCGCCGACCGACCGGGTGGAGCGCGCCCTCCTCGACAGCCCCGGTCTGCTCCGGGTGGCCGGCTTCGGCAGCACCGGCCTGCCCGGCCAGGCCCTCGTGGACGTGTTCCGCGTGAGTGGCGCGGAACCCCGGGCCACCCTCCTGGACGCGGACCGGGTGGTGACGCTGGACGGTGGGCCCGAGGACGTGCTCAACGCCCTCGACGCGGGCGTGCTGGCCGCGTCGGAGCCGGTGGTCGTCGGCTCCGGGGACGGCCCCGCCGATCTGGTGGGCGACGGCGACCGACGGGTCGAGCGGCAGTTCGGCCGCAGCCACGACTCGGTCGGTGAGGTCATGACCGCGTCGGCTCCCTACCGCGACGACCGACCGGCGCACGACTATCCCGGGGCGCCGACGGTGCGGGCCGCCACAGCCGAGTACCTCTCCGTCGACGACGTCACGGCGTCCTCCTCGCAGGGCTACCCGGACGTCTTCGGGCCGGTCCGCCCCGAGCGCGGCCCCTCGGCCGCCTTCGACGGGCGGGCGGAGACGTCCTGGCGGTCCGCCGCGTTCACCGACCCCGTCGGTCAGTGGCTCGCGATCGACCTGGACCGACCGGTCGCCGACGGCGTGCTCGGCGTGTCCTTCGTCTCCGGCGAGGGCACCGCGACGGTGCGGGAGGTCGCCGTCTCCTTCGATGCCGAGTCCCGGGTCTACGGGGTACCGGCTGGCGGGGAGCTGCTGGTGCCGGTACCGGCGGACCCGGCCGACCAGGTCCGGATCTCCGTCGTGTCCGTGGCCCCCGGGCTGCACGCCGAGTCGCCGGTCGGGATCGCCGAGGTCTCGGTGCCCGGTCGACCGCCGGGCCGCACGCTGGTCGTGCCGCGGCCGATCGGGGCCGACAGCACCGTGCTCCTCCGGGCCGATGCGCCGGGGCGGGCCTGCGTCGACATCGGCTACGGCCCCCGCTGCGACGCGGCGGCGGACCGGTCCGGCCAGTGGGACGGCATCGACCGGGAGCTGGTCGTGGCCGAACCGGGGACCTGGCAGCTCTCCGGCACCGTCGTCGCGGAGGCCGGCGACGCCGCGGCGGCCCTGCTCGGGCCGACCGACGATGCCGCGGTGGTGACCGCGGACTCGGTGTTCGGCGACGATCCCGCCGTGTCGGGGGTGTTCGCCTTCGACGGCTCCGCCGACACCCCGTGGCTGGCAGCAGCGGGGGCGACCGAGGCCACCCTGGAGCTGAGCTGGACCGGCGACCGGACGGTGACCCGGTTGCAGGTTGACCGGGCCACGGTCCCCGCCACCCAGCCCGTGCGTGCCCGGATCGAGTCCTCCGCCGGGGTGCGCGACGTCGACCTCACCGGCTTCGGGTACATCGAGCCCCTCACGGCGCGCGACGGTCTGTCGATCACCTTCTCCACCGCCGCCCGCGGGGACCTGCCGCTCGGTTTCGGCGAGGTCCGCGTCGACGGGCTCGACGGTCTCCAGCACCAGGCGTGGCCGGAGAACCCGACGACAGCGGCGTGCGGCCTGGGCCCGCAGGTGTCGATCGACGGAGCGGTCCACCCGACCGAGGTCTCCGGCACCCTGGGCGACGTCATCGCCCGGCGGCCGCTGACCTGGCGGGTGTGCGACGGGCCGGTCAGCGTGGGCAGCGGCACGCACCGCGTCGTCGCCGGGTCCACCGGGCCGTTCCAGCCCCTGTCCCTGAACTGGCTCCCGGTGGACGGGGAGCGGGACGTCGCCGGGGCGGATCCCGCCGAGCCGGCCACCGGGGACGGCACCGGCAACCGGCTGACCGTGCGCACGTGGGACGACACCCGACGGGTGCTCTCCGTGCGCAGCGAGTCGGCGACGATCCTGCGGATCCCGGAGAACGAGAACGCCGGCTGGCAGGCCACCCTCGACGGCGAGCGGCTGGAGCCGGTCACCCTGGACGGCTGGCAGCAGGGCTACCGCATCCCTGCCGGCAGCGTCGGTGACGTGGTCGTCGAGTTCACGCCCGACACCCCCTACCGCGTCCTGCTCCTGGCCGGCCTCCTCGCCGCGGTGGTGCTGGTGCTGCTGGCGGCGACCGCCCGGCGCGGTCCGCCCGCGCCGACCCCGAGGGGCCGCCTCGCCTCCGGGCAGCTCCGGCTGGGCCCTGGAGCCGGCCTGGCCCTCGGGCTCGGCGCCCTCGTCCTGGGCGGTGCCCCGCTGGCCGTCGGCTGGAGCGCGGGGCTGCTGCGCCCGGTCCGCCGGTACGGCGCCGCGCTCGGGCTGCTGACGCTGCTCGTCAGCGGCGTCCTGGTGGCGACGTCGCCCGGCCTGGCGTCCGGCCGGCCCGGGATCTGGGCCGATGCCACCGCCGCGCTCGGCGTCGGCCTCCTGCTGGCGCGTCTCGTGCACGTCAGGGCGCCGCGATCCGTGCGACTCCGGCGACGGCTCCGACCAGGGCTCCGGCCAGGGCTCCGACCAGGACTTCGACCACGGAGGGCCGGATGAGCGAGCGCGTCGACTACGGATCGATGACGGTGCGGCTGCGGAGGGACCCGGTGCTGCTGGCCGGGGCGCTGCTCATCGCGGTGCAGACGGTGCTCCGCGCCGCGGTCGCCTTCCCCTCGTACTACTGGCACGACGACTTCCGGCACCTCGAGCTGGCCCGCAGTCTCGGTCTGTCGCAGGGGTACCTGGTCCGGGACTACGGCGGGCACCTGGAGGTGGGCCAGTACCTCGTCTACTGGCTGATCGGGCGCGACGGGGGGCTGTCGTTCTCGTCGGCCGCCCTGAGCCTGGTGGTGATGCAGCTGATCGCGTCCTGCCTGCTACTGGCGGTCCTGCGCGAGCTGTTCGGGCGGTCCCCCTGGCTGCTGCTCCCCTTCGCCGGGTACCTGTTCTCCCCGCTGTCGCTGGTGGTGGCGACGTGGTGGGCGGCGGGCATGCAGGCCCTGCCCATGCAGATCGCGATGCTGCTGACGATCCTCGCGCTGGTCCGGGCGGTCCGCAGGCGGTCGTGGCGATGGGCCGCCGTCTCGGTGCTCGCGAACGGGCTGGGCCTCCTCTTCTGGGAGAAGGCCCTCCTCGTCCTGCCGGCCGCGCTGGCCGTGCTCGTCCTCGTCGAGTGGGCGGGGCAGCCCCTCCGGTCGAGGCTCCGCCTGCTCGTGGGCAGCTGGTGGGTCCTCGTGCCGCACCTCGTCGTCGTCGTCGGCTACCTCGCCGTCTACCTCGCGGTGACCCGGTCCACGGCCGTGGTGGGGGGCGGCGGCGGACCGCAGGACGTGGCCCGGCACACGTCGGACACGGTCTTCCGGCTGCTGCTGCCGGGCATCTTCGGGGGCCCCTGGACGAACGTCGGTGCCGAGAACACCGCCTACCCCTACGTCGCCGACCCGATGGCCGTCCTCTTCGCCCTGGTGTTCGCGGCGGTCGTCGCGGCGAGCGTCTGGCTGCGTGGTCACCGCGCCCTGCAGGCCTGGGGGCTGGTGGTCGGCTACGTGGCGGTCGACCTGGCACTGCTGCAGCTCGGCCGCGCCGACTTCATCGGCATCCTCACCCGCGACCCCCGGTACGTGACCGACGCGCTGCCCGTCCTGGCGATCGGCTTCTGCGCGGCCTTCACCGGCCCCGCCGTCGAACGCCGGCGACCGCGCTGGCTGCCCCGGGGCGCCGCGCCCAGGACCGCCGCACCGGTGGCCGTGGCGGTCCTGACGGCCAGCTGCCTGCTGTCCACCGCGCTGCTCGCCGGTCAGCTCCAGCACGAGTTCTCGCGCAACTACGTGCACGGGGTGGTGAGCGCCCTGGAGCAGAACCCCGACGTCGCGGTGCTCTCCACCCCCGTGCCGGTGCAGACGACCGTCAGCACCGACATGGCGGGGATGCTCCGGGCCGTCGGCGTCGAGCGTGCCCTGGACCAGCCCGGCACGGACGTGCGCATGTTCGACGGGATCGCCGCGCTCCGGCCGGTCGCGGTGATCGAGCCCAGCCTGCAGGCGGCCGGACCGGTCGACGGCTGCGGTTGGCAGGTCGACGGGACGTGGCAGGAGCTCGGCACCCTGCCGAGCCCCCCGGGGCACGCCCAGGTCCTCCGCGTCGGCTACATGACCGGCCAGGACGCGACCCTGCACCTGGCCGTCGGCGACCACGAGCAGGCGCTGGCGCTGACCCCCGGCGTCGGCCGGGCCACGTTCGTGGTCACCGGCCAGGCGGGCCCGGTCAGGGTGCGGGTCGACGACGTGGTCTTCGGCGGGATCTGCGCCATGGACGTGATCGCCGGAACCCCGTGGCCGGCCGGATGACGGTCACCGTCCTCGCCCCGCCCGGGCGCTGACCGGTGGCTGTGTGCCCGCCGCACCACCGCGTTCCCGGCGCGGTCGTGCGCTCGCACCACCGGACGCACAGGACGGCCGGAGCCGGTGCCGTGCGGCACCGGGCTCCGGTCGTCGTCCCCCGCCGTGGCCGGGGGGGGCGTCAGTAGACCTCGGCGACCCGGGTCGACTCGTCGTCGCGGAGCGCGTCCTCACGGTGCTTGGCGCCGCGGTCGCCCCGGAGGAGGAGCAGCGCCCCGCCGGCCAGCGCGATGATGCCCAGCAGGAGGAGCACGAGCGGGACGACGTTCTTCAGCAGGTTGATCTGACCCGCGGTGTCCTCCGCGCGCTCGACGCCGTCGGCGATGGTCTCCTCGGTGCCGGCGAAGCTGCCGGCGAGGACCACCGCGCCGTCCTCGCCGTCCGGTCCGCGCAGCACCGTGTTGGGCTGCTCGGAGGCGGTCACGATCACCCCGCTGGTCGGCTCGACCCAGATGGTGCGCTCGTTGCTGTAGACGACCTCGGCCGCCACCGCCGCCTCGTCGGACCCCACCAGGTCCCCCGGGACGTCGGTCTCGCGGATGACGGTCTCGGGCACGGTCTGCACGAACCGGTAGACCTCGAGCCCGCCCAGTTGCTCGGTCCCCTCGAACCGGGCGGGGAAGGACCGGCCGGTGGTCGCGTTGAAGACGTCGTAGTCGCGCTGCTCGGTCCCGAACGGGAAGGTCAGGGTGAGCCCCTCGACGTCCCGGTCCTGGTCCTCGTCGACGTGGTCGGACGCGCAGTCCACCGCCTGCGCGTCGTACCGGTCGATGCAGACCCGGTACGTGGAGGCGTTGAGCAGGGTGCCGTCCTCGGACGTGATCGTGGAGCCGAAGTTCCAGACCGCGACGTCGTCCCCGGCGTCCTCCGCGTCCGGCTCCCCCACCACGCGCTGACGCACGTCGGCCTCGAGGCCGCGCAGCTGCCGCATCTCGCCCAGGTCGAGGAAGCTGATGTCCGTGCCCTGGGCCGTGGGGCTGGCGGTCTGGTCCAGCGGCAGCCGGACGAGGGTGTCCACGAGGACCAGGCGCACCAGGAGCGCTGCGACCAGGGCGAAGGCTCCCAGTCCGATCAGGCCCAGGCCGATGGCACGACGTCGCATGGCGGTTGGCTCTCCAGGGTCTGCGCGGCACTCCGACGGCGTCGCGGCGCGCGTCACACTACTGGCCGGTAGGCATCTGGCAAACCAGGCGGTACCTCCCCGTACCGGGCCCACCGCGCTGCTCGTGGATATTTCGCGACTCCCGTTCCGGGGCGGTTCACCCGGACGAGTGGTGACGCGCCGGTACGGATCCGTATCGGCACGGCACTCCGGCACCCGGTGTCATTTCCTGCGCATGACCACGACGAGATTCCAGGAGACCACCTCCCGCAGCCCCGGGACGGCGACGACCCAGCGCGCCCACCACGGGTGGTAACGCGGGAAGGCGGCGACCACGTCGACGTCGGGGCACGCGCGGGCCCAGCGCAGCGCCGCGCCCACGCTCACGGGGAACAGCGACTCCCCGAACCGGTTCTTCGGCTCGGCGCCCGTGCGCCGGCGGTAGCGCCGGCGGGCACGGCCGCCGCCCAGGTAGTGCCACGGGGCGGTCTCGTGCCCGCCCCACGGTGACCACCACGGGGTGAACGACAGGAAGACCGTGCCCCCTGGCCTGGTCACCCGCACCATCTCGGCGGTCATGGTCCAGGGGTGCGGCACGTGCTCCAGCACGTTGGACGAGTAGCAGACGTCCACGGCGGCGGTGCGGATCGGCAGCGCCTCACCGCTGGCCCGGACGGTGCCGGGCGCCGGCTCCCCCCGGGCCACCAGCTCACCGGCATCGGGCTCGAGGCCGACGTAGCCGGCTCCCGCGGCGCGGAACTCCTCGGCGAAGTAGCCCGGCCCCCCGCCGACGTCCAGCACGGTCGCCCCCGCCAGGGGCACGTGCTCCGACAGTTGCTGCACCGAGTCGCGGGCGAGCACGCCGTAGAAGTGATCCGGATCGGTCTGCTCCCGGAGAAAAGCACGGAACAGCGCGACGGATCGAGCCAGCGTTGCGGTGCGCGCCATTTCTGGAGCACCCCTTCCTCGCGATGGTGGGACTGGCGGAAACGGTGTTACCAGCGGGTAGTCTCCCGCGGTGCTCACTCGATCAACGGCGATCGACGTCCTGTTCGTCAACTGGCGGGACATCGACCACCCCGAAGGCGGCGGCTCGGAACGCTACGTCCACCGCATGGCGGAGGGGCTCGCGGCCACGGGCCTGCGGGTCGCGCTGTTCTGCGCGGCCCACGAGCGGGCCCCGGCGGACGGGGACGTCAACGGGGTGCGGGTGGTGCGCCGCGGCGGGCGGGTCACCGTCTACCCCCGGGCGCTGGCGTTCGTGCGGCGCCAGCGACCGCGGGTGGTCGTCGACGTCCAGAACGGGGTGCCCTTCGGGAGCACGCTCGTCACCCGGTCCCCGGTGGTGAACCTCGTCCACCACGTGCACCGCGAGCAGTGGCCGATCCTGTTCGGCCGGGCCGGCGGGGCCGTCGGCTGGTGGCTGGAGTCGGTGGTGGCGCCGCGCCTGTACCGCCGGTCCCGGTACGTCACCGTCTCCCGGGCGACCGCGGACGAGCTGGTCGACCTCGGGGTGCCGGCCGACCGGATCACCATCGTGCCGAACGGGGTGGAGCGACCGCCGGCGATCGCGGCCGGTCCCTCGCCGACCCCGCGGCTGGTCGTCCTCAGCCGGCTGGTGCCGCACAAGCGGGTGGAGCACGCGCTGGAGGTCGTGGCGCGGCTGCGGGGCCGCTGGCCGGACCTGCGCCTGTCCGTCGTCGGCGAGGGCTGGTGGGACGGTGAGCTGAGGTCCGCCGCCGAGCGGCTGGGCGTCTCGGACGTGGTCGATTTCCACGGCTACCTGGACGAGCAGGCCAAGCACGAGGAGCTGGCCCGGGCCTGGGTGCACCTGTGCCCGTCGGTCAAGGAGGGCTGGGGCCTGGTGGTCACCGAGGCCGGTGGGCACCGGGTGCCGACGGTGGGCTACCGGGCCGCCGGTGGTCTCCGGGAGTCCGTGGTGGAGGGCCGGACCGGTCTGCTCGTCGACGACCTCGACGAGCTGGTCGCGGCGGTCGAGGGACTGCTCGCCGACGCGGACACCCGCCGCGCGATGGGCGCGGCCGCGGCCCGCCACGCGGCCGGCTACAGCTGGCCGGCGAGCGTCCAGGGCTTCGCCGGCGTGCTGTCCGCCGCCGTCGGGGAGTCAGCGGGTGCCGTACTCCAGGACGTCGACCTGCTGGCTGGCCTGCTCGAGGGAGTTGTCGGGGTCGACCACGGCGGAGACGCCGAGAACCAGGGCGATGGCGAGGCCCGCCCCGCCACCCAGGGCGATCATGGCGGCGATGAAGGTCTTCATCGGGGGGCTCACTTCCGGAGGGGACGACGACGGCCCGTCACGCTAGATGCCGCCGCGACGATCCACAACACCGATCCCACGCAGACCCCCAGCGCCAGGGCGTGAGCCGCCACCACGGCCGTCACCCGGACGGGGGACGGCGCCGGTGCGGGAACGGCACCGGGCACGCGGTGCAGCCGGAGGTGCGTCCCGTCCACGACCAGGGGCAGGTCCCGCACCGCCGCCGGCACGGGGCGGCCGGGAGTGCCCTCCTCCACGAGCACCCAGCCGACGCCCAGCCGGGCCAGGGCGGTCGGGTCGGCGGCCGCGGCGGCGACGGCGCGCGCCCGCCGGTCCTCCCCGCCGACCAAGCGCCCGCCCACCACCAGCTCGTCGTCGGCGACCGTGGGGCGGGGCAGCCAGCGGGCCGCCGGGTCCAGCTGCGGACGGCCGTCGTTCCAGCCGAACGCGCGGTAGGACCCGAAGGGCAGCACCAGCACGTCACCGGGGTGCTCGTCGGCCGCGAGCAGGTCCCGGACCCGCTGCCAGTCCGCCGGGTAGGCGACCGGCTCGAGCCGGCCCCCGACGCCCCAGGCGAGGTCGGGCAGCGCCACGACGGGCAGCAGCAGCGCGGCGGTCAGGACGGCGCGACCGGCGGCGGCGCCACCCCGCTCCCCCGCCCGGCGGGCCAGCTCCCGGGCGCCCGCGCCGGCGCCCACGGCGAGCGCCAGCGCCCACCAGGCCGCCCACTTCTGCCCGTCCCGGAGGAGACCCGCCCCGGGCACCTCCCGGACGAGCAGCTCGAGCAGGCCGGCCGCGGCCGGCGCCGCGGCGGCGCAGGCGAGCGCCAGGCCGACGGCGCCCAGCGCGAGCAGCCCCCGGCCGGGGCCGCGCCGCAGCAGGGTCCGCCAGCCGACCGCGGCCAGCGCTCCGACGGCGAGGGCGAGCAGCGGTGCCGCGAGCGAGGACCGGCTCGCGGGGGCCGCCCCGGCGTTCCAGATGCCGCCGGTGCCCAGCACGGACAGCACGGTGCCGCCCCAGCTCTCCGCGCGCGCCGCGAAGGCGGCGACGCCGGCCGGGTCGGAGGCCCCGCCGGCCGGGTGCAGGAGGCCGGCCACCAGCCACGGGAACGCCAGCAGGAGCAGCGCCGCGCAGGCCAGGAGCAGGCGGCGCCCACGGAGCACGGCGACCACCACGCCCGCGGCGAGCAGCGCCCCGGTCGGCGAGAGCGCGGCCGGTGCGGCGCAGAGCACCAGCCGGGCGAGCGCCCGCGGCTCGCCGGCGCGCAGCCGCAGCGCGGCCCGCGCGATCCAGGGCAGCGCCGCGAAGCCGAGCAGCAACGTCCAGTGGCCCATGAGCAGGCGTTCGGCCAGGTACGGGCTCCAGCCGTAGACCAGGCCGGCCACGAGCCCGGCGGCGCCCCGGCGGCCGTCCGGGCCGGCGGGCACGAGCCGGGCGGCGCCGAGCACCGCCGCGTACACCAGCCCGACCAGGACCGCCTTCTGCACCAGGTCCCCGGGGACGACGGCGGTGAGCAGCCCCATGACCGCGTCCACCGGTACCGCGCGCGGCAGCGTCCCGCCCAGGCCGAGGGCGTCGAGGTCGAGGTCCTGGCGCGGGACGAAGACCATGTCGCGCAGCAGCACGAAACCGGGCGCGAGCGCCGGTGCGGTGACCAGCAGTGCCACCACCGCGGCGAGCACGCGGGCCGGCCAGGGCGACGGGTCCGGCCGCGTCCAGGGATCGGTGGCCGGACGGGCGCGCGTCGCCGGGACCGGCCGCACCGTCCCGCCCATCCGCTCTCCCCTGCCTCCCGGTGGCCCGCCGGAGCCGACCGACGACGGAAGAGTAGGACCTGGCCATGGCCGATCCGCTGAGCCCGGCGGGGACGGCGACCGTCGCGCCGGGTCCGTCCGGCCGGTTCCTCGCCTCGGCGGCCGTGGTGTCGGTGGCCTTCCTCGGGGTGAACGCCCTGAGCTACGTCTTCACCGTGGTCGCCGCCCGCAGCCTCGCCCCGGCGGCCTACGGCGAGCTCGCCGCCCTGCTCAGCCTGCTGCTCGTCGGCTCCGTCCCCGCCACCGGCGTCCAGACGGCGACGGCGCTCGTCCTCGGCGGCCGGCCGGGCGGACCGGGCACGGTGGCCCGCCTGCACGCCACCGCGTGGGTGGTCGGTCTCGCGGTCGGCGCCGTCGGGCTGCTCGCCGCCGTGCCGGTGCGCGCCGCGCTGCACCTGCCCGGGACGGGGGCGGTGTTGTGGCTGGCGGCGATGCTGCTGCCCCACACGCTCGTCCAGGGGTACCAGGGCCTGCTGCAGGGGTCCGGCCGCTACCGGCGGCTCGTGGGGATCACCGTGGGGTTCGGCGTCACCAAGCTGGCCGGCGGGCTGGCCGGGCTGCTGCTCGGCGGCACGCCCGCCGCCGCGCTGGCCGGGATGGCCGCCGGCTCCGCGCTCGGCGCGCTGGCCGGGTGGGTCGGAGCCGGTCGCCCCGGTCTCGCCGGCGGGCTCGGCCCCGCCGTGACCGCGTCGGCGCGTGCGGCGGGAGCCCTCCTCGGCTTCGTCGTCCTGATGAACCTCGACGTGCTCCTGGCCCGCCACCACCTGCCGGCCGCGGCCAGCGGGGAGTACGCCGTGGCGGCCGTCGTCACCAAGGTGGCGTTCTGGCTGCCCCAGGGCGTCGGCGTGGTGCTGCTGCCGCGGCTGGCCGACGCCGCCGGACGGCAGCGGGCGCTGCCGTGGGCCCTGGCCGCGGTGGCCGGGCTGGGGGCGGTCCTCACGCTGGGCGCGGCGGTCCTGGGCGGGGCCGTGCCGCCGCTGATCGGCGGCTCCGCCTACGCCGGCACCCTCGGCTCGGCGGTCTGGGTCTTCGCCGCCCTGGGCACCCTGCTCGCCCTCGCCCAGCTGCTGCTGTTCTCCGGCATCGCGTCCGCCGACCGGTTCGCCACCGTGGCCGTGTGGGCGGCCGCCGCCGCCGAGGGCGCGGTGGTCGAGGCGCTGGCGGCGACCGGGCGGCTCTCGCTGCTGCCCCTGGCCGGAACCGCCACGCTCACCGCCGCCGTCCTCGTCGCGACGGGGGTGGTCCGGCTGCTCCGGTCGCGGCCGGTCGCCCCCGCCGGCGCCGCGGTGCCGGCGCCCGGGGCGTGATCCACCCCGGCGGGTGAGCACGACTAGTCCCGGGCCGAACAGGGCAGGAGCACCGTCGTCGCCGGTCCGGCCCGCCCCGCGCGGGGAGGCCGACCGCACCAACCGCCCCCAGACGAGAGGAGCGCCGTCCATGGCGTCCGTCATCCACTACACGATCGCCACCGAGGCCGAGAAGAGCCCCGACTTCCGCCGGGTCCTCTGGACCGGCAAGAACACCCAGCTGGTGATCATGACGATCCCGCCGGGTGGGGAGATCGGCGAGGAGACGCACGAGGACATCGACCAGATCCTCACCTTCGTCAGCGGCGTCGGGAAGGCCGTGATCTCCGGCAGCGAGAAGAACGTCGCGCAGGGCGACCTGGTCGTCGTCCCCGCCGGCACGAAGCACAACTTCCTCAACACCGGCCAGAACCCGCTGGTCCTCTACACGGTCTACGGCCCGCCGGAGCACGCCGACGGCGCGGTGCACAAGACCAAGGAGGAGGCCGACGAGATGGAGGAGTCGGGCAAGGACGAGCCGCCGACGTCCTGACCTCCCCGCACGACCACCGGCCGGGGGGGGGGGGGGGGGGGGGGGGGGGGGGGGGGGGGGGGGGGGGGGGGGGGGGGGGGGGGGGGGGGGGGGGGGGGGGGGGGGGGGGGGGGGGGGGGGGGGGGGGGGGGGGGGGCGGGGGGGGCGGGGGGGGTCGCGGGTGAGCGGGGGGGC
>NZ_JBJHAM010000023.1:0-51304 GCF_054051035.1 Blastococcus sp. SYSU DS0619
GCCCCCGCCCCGCCCCCCCCCCCCCCCCCCCCCCCGCCCCCCCCCCCCGCGCCGCCCCCCCCCCCCCCCCCCCCCCCCCCCCCCCCCCGTCGGGGTCAGCGCGCCACCGACCCCGTCCCGGTGGCCCGTCTCAGCTGGACTCGAACAGCCGCGTCCAGGTCTGCCGGTCGGTGAGCTCGGGCAGGGCGGCACGCCAGCGGTCGCGGGCACCGTTGCCCTCCCGCGCGAGGCGCACCAGCACCTTGGTGCCCTGCCGGGCCAGCCGGAGCATCTCGTCGCGGTCGAACCGCCGCAGCCGCACGCCCTCCTGGGACGGGTCGGTCACCACCGCGGTGTCGAAGAGGGACACGTGCCACCAGTGCGCGTCGGCCGCGTTGATCGCCGCCGTCCCCCGGTTGCGGTTGCGCAGCTGCCAGACGAGCCGCTTGGCCAGCACCAGGCCCATCATCGACGGCGTCCCGGCCGGCGCGGTCCGCTGCATGTCGACCGACGCCACCCCCGGGACCGACGACGCCGGGTGGTTGGTCGTCTCGGGGTGCGACGCCCAGATCTTGCGGATCTGCGCCGCCGTCTGCGTCCCGCCGTCGGCCAGCACCTCCGGGCCGCGGAGGAAGTCCTCGACCGCGCGGATCAGCAGCGCAGCCAGGCCGTAGCGCATCGACACCACGGCGTCCACGAGCTGCTTGGCGAGGTGGTCGGTGATGCTCCGCCGGTCGAAGTCGCTGTGCAGCGCACTGGTGATCAGGGAGTTGCGGTAGCTGAAGTAGCGCGACCAGTCGTCCCAGTTCTTCCAGGCGAAGTCGGCGTGCCAGACGCCCGCGCCGGGCAGGGTCACGGTCGGGAACCCGGCCGCCCGGGCACGCAGCCCGAACTCGATGTCGTCCCACTGGAAGAAGACCGGCAACGGGTAGCCGACCGCCGAGACGACCTCGGACGGGATCAGGCAGGTCCACCAGGCGTTGTAGTCGCCGTCGATCCGCAGGTCCTGCTGCTCCTCGGTGAGGTCGGCGTTGGTGAGCGCGTCGGGCACCGGCTTGCCGGCCCGCAGGATCGACAGGTCGGCCGACTCCGCCCCGACGTGCAGCCGGTCCGGGTGCAGCAGGTTCAGCATCTGACCGCCCACGAGCACCGGCTCGTCGGCGCGGTCGGCGAACGCCCGGAGCCGCACGACCGTGTCCGGCTCGAGCCGGATGTCGTCGTCCATGAGCAGCAGGTTGACCCGCTCGACGGTCTCGTTGCGCACCGCCTCGTAGATGCCGCGGGTGAAGCCGCCGGCCCCGCCGAGGTTGGGCTGCCGCACGTACCGCAGGGCCGGGCCGAGCGCGGCGCGGACGTCGGCGAACCCCGGCCGGCTCTCGACGGTGTCGGTGCCCTGGTCGACGACGTACACGGCCGCGAGCTCGCCGGCCACCGCGTGGTCGGCCGCCAGCGTGCGGAGCGTGGCCAGGCAGTCGTCGGCCCGGTTGTAGGTGCAGATGACGACCGCGGTCGCGCGACGCGGCCGGATGGTGGCGACCGACCACTGCACGTGGTCGACGACGAGGCCGGCCGCGTCGGTCTCGAGCTCGAGCCAGTAGGCGCCGCCGTCCACGAACCGGTCGAGCGGGAGGGTGAGCGTCAGCGGCTGCTCATGGGCGTCCCGGACCTGCTGGGTGGCCACGGTGCGGGGGGTGCCCTCGCTGTCGGAGGCCATGACCCGGACGAGGCCGGCGCCGGTGACGACCGCGTGCAGGTCCACCGAGCGCGCGGACGTCCAGCGCTGCCAGTACGAGGCGGGGAACCGGCCGAAGTAGGAGTTCGTGGACACGGTGGCATGACCGTCGAGGGACAGCCGGGTGCGCTCGCGCGTCGCGACCCCGGAGACCGTCGTGCAGTACAGGTCGGCCGGGACCTCCGCGGTGGGTCCGGCGAACAGCGTGCGCTGCGCGAGCAGGCGACCCCGGCGCGGGGCCGACTCCGGGGCGGGGGCCGAGGCCTGGGCGGCCTCGGACTGGACGGCCATCACCAAGGTGTCTTCTCCGTTCGGGCGCGGACGCATGCAAGGGAACGTATCCGGCACCGTGCCCGGGACGTCGCCCATCTACCCATCCGCGCGGTCACTTCCTGCAGTCGTCACGCGCAGTGATCGCGCCTGCGCGGAATGCCGCTCCCGGTGCGGCTACTCGCAACCGACCCCGTCGCCGTCCCCGTCCAGGCGCTGCTGCCACCCGGGCTCGCCGGCTGTGATCGGCGCCGCACCCGCGGCCCGGACGGCCGCGCAGTCCGCATAGCCGGCCGACGGCACCGGGCCGGCGGTCGCCCCCTCGGCAGGCTCCTCCGGCGACCCGGCGATCGTCCCGCCCGGCAGGGGTTCGTCCGGGCAGCCGCCGAGGACGGTCACCACGGCGTTGCGCTCGGCCGGGGTCACCCAGGCCCCGTAGCGGAGCTTCACCGCCACCTGCCGGGCCACGTAGCTGCAGCGGTAGGAGCGGTCAGGCGGCAACCAGGTCGCCGCGTCCCCGTCGCCCTTCTGCATGTTCAGCGGGCCGTCGACGGCCAGCAGGTTGAGGGGGTCGTTGGCGAACGCGGTCCGCGTGCCGGTGTCCCACTGCTGCGCGCCCTTCTGCCAGGCGTCCGAGAGGGCGACGACGTGGTCGATCTGCACGTCGTCGCTGGTCTCCGCGCCGCGTCGGAACTCGATGGTGCGCCCGGAGTAGGGATCGGCGAGGGTGCCGGCGAGGACGACGCAGTCGGCGGTGCCGGGCCGGAACGTCTCGCCGGTCAGGTCCCGGGCCAGCACGTCGTTGCGGGTGTCGCAGCCGTTCCGGTCGGTGTCGACCCACCCGGCGCCGAAGAGGTCGCGGTCGTACCCGGTGCGCGGGGCCCGGCCGGCGACCGCCAGCTCGTCGACGGCGGCCAGCGCCGACCCGGGCGGCGCCGCCGCGATCGTCTCCTGCGCCGCACCGTCCGAGAGGATCCCGGTCGGAGGGAGGCCGGCCTCGGACGCGCCCGGCTCGCAGCCGGAGACGCCCACGCCGAGCGCGACGACCACCACGGCCCGCAGCGCTCCGACGCCGAGCCGGCGCCACGGTGCGGGCGCCCGGACCGTCACACCCCTCCCCGCGCGGAACCCACGGGCCGACGGTAGCCGCGCGGCCGCCCGCCCGGAGGCGCCACGCCGGGGTCAGCCGGCCGGCGGCCGCCCCGGCTCGATCAGGCGCACGACCACCTGCTCGTCGTTCGACGTGTAGGCCACGTACTCCGCTCGCGCGCCGGTCCGGTCCAGCCACTCCTGCCAGGCACGGAACTCGTGCTGCTCCCACCCCGGGAAGTTGAAGAACTCGTCGAAGACCAGGACGGAGCCCGCGGTCAGCCGGGGGCCGACCAGGTCGAGGACCGTGACCGCCGACGAGTACAGGTCGCCGTCGACGTGCACGAAATCCACGGGCCCCGGGTGGGCGGCCAGGAAGCCGGGCAGGGTGTCCTGGAACCAGCCGACGACCAGCTCGGCGCCCAGCACGTCGGGCAGCGCACCGACGGCGAACGCGCCCGCGCGGACGTGCGGCCGGTAGTCCTCCGGCAGCCCCGCGAAGGAGTCGAACCCGTACACCCCCTGCCGTCCGCGCCGCTCCGCGATGACCTCCAGGGACCGGCCCTCGAAGACGCCGAACTCCAGCGCCAGCCCCCCGTGCGGGGCGATCTCCAGCCCGTGCTCGAGCGTGCCCGTCCGGTGGTGGAAGGCGCGGGCCGTCGGCATCGCCCGTGCGGCGAAGCGCGCCGAGCTGACGGCGGCATCCCGCTCGCCGGCCGCCAGCAGGTCACGACGCTGGCGGAACTCCACCTCGTGCAGGGCGCTGATCGCCCGGTCCACCTCGGCGCCGACGACCTCCCTGACCAGCGGCGCCAGCAGGCGCCGGAGCGGTCCGCCCAGCGCGTCCACCACCCGGTCCCGAAGGGCCCGGCCCGCCCCGCCCGGTTCCGCGTCCCGCCGGCCTCGCACCATGCCGCCACTCCCTCCGGCCGGCGCCAGGGCCGACGCCGGACCAGGGGGCGACCGTAACTGCTATCGGGCCCGCAGTCGCCGGCGCCCGCGATGGCGCTGCCACGACCACAGCCCGGCCTGCACGAGCACGACCAGTGCCGCACCGGCGGCGGCGAAGGCGCCCGCTCGCAGACCGGGCGGGGCGTAGTCGAGGACCAGGGTGTGCTCACCGGCCGGCACCGGCACGGCCAGCAGGCCGGCCGGCCCGTCGAGCACCGGGACCTCCTCGCCGTCGACGGTGGCCGTGTAGCCGGGCCAGGCCAGCCGGGCGAAGAGCACCCGGCCGGCGTCGTCGGCGGTGTACCGGACGACCTCGCGCTCCTCCTCGGCGTCGTCCGCCAGCACCTCGATCCCGGGCGAGGTCCACGACACCCGGCCGGCGTCGGCGTACGGCTCGTCGCGGACCCATACCGCCCGCACCGGCGACCGCTCCGCCACCTGCCAGCCGGGCGGCGGCTGCTGCCGGTCGACGACGTCGTCGCCGAGCAGGTCCCGCTGCAGGACCAGCGTCGAGACGCGGAGGGCGTCGACCAGCGGCACCGGGTAGTCCGGGCCGGCCGGCTGCCACAGCCGGTCGAACGCCTCCGGGCAGGTGGCCCCCCGGTAGTCCGTGCAGAGCTCGTCGGCGAACTCCTGGAAGCCGATGCCGCTGTAGCTCGCCACCGTCGTGGTACCGGTCGGCCGCACCAGGTTGCCGAAGGTGATCTCACCGCCCCGCATCTGCTCGGTCGTGACCACGTCGTGCCGGGCCAGCTGCAGGACCGTTCCCTCGTACGACGTCGTGCCGGCGGCCAGCGCGGTCAGGTCCGAGGCCGGCCGCAGGCCGAAGCCGTCCGGGCGGAAGGGCAGGACGGTGGTCTGGAAGGCGACGACGGCGACGGTGCCCGCGACCAGCACGGCGCCGAGGCCGGGCAGCCCCCACCGCCGGCCGACCGCCACGGCGAGCGCGGTGCCGGCCGCCACCAGCAGCAGCGCGGCGGCGTGCTCCGGGAGGAGCCCGGCCGGCCGGACCGCCCACGCCAGGTAGGTGCCGCCGAGGACGATCGCGCCGCTGGCCACGGCCCGCCGGCGCGGGGAGTCGGTGGCCAACCCGGCCGAGAGGACGACGGCGAAGATCACGGCCACCGCGAGGTACAGGTACTCCACCAAGCGGACCGGCCAGCGGAACAGCCACAGGTTCGAGGGCGCGAGCGTGGCGAGCAGGTAGAAGCCGGCGATCCCGAGGAGCCCGGCCAGCGATCGCGCCCGGCGCCGGAGCCGGGACCAGCGCAGCCACGGCAGCAACGGGAGGACGAACCAGGCGAGGTAGGTGGACGGCTGCGTCTCGAGCAGCGCGCCGCCCCAGTTGGTGATGGACGGCAGGTAGGTCGGGGAGCTCGCTGCGGCGAGGTCGCCGAGGTCGGGGACCAGGAAGGTGTCGTTGGCGAGGACGGCGAGATCCTGGCGCAGCGAGACGTCCCCGGCGCCGAGCAGCGGCAGGTACACCGGCAGGGCCACCAGGCCCGCGCAGGCGCCCATCACCACCAGGTGCAGCAGCCGGGTGAACCGGCGCCGCAGGAGCAGCTCGACACCGAGCGCCGTCAGGACGACGACCATGCCCAGCGCGCCGTAGGGGTTCCCGGTCGTCATCACGAGGGCGCCGGCGAGGAAGGGGACGATCGGGTTGAGCCGGCCCCGCGCGTGCCGGCGGGCCGCCCACCAGAACCAGGTCACCCAGGTGAAGGCCATCAGCCCCGCCGGCCACCCGGCCGCCTCGTACCAGAGGGTGAAGCCGGAGAACGGGACGGCGAGCGCGACGACGGCTGCGGGCCACCGGCGGGCGCCGTGCTCGCGGGCCAGCAGGAAGGTGCCCATCGCCAGCAGGCCGAGGAACTCCACCATGACCACGGCCGCGGCCTGCGCGAGGTCGTCGAAGTAGGAGACCAGCACGAAGTTGGCCAGGCTGACCGGGTTCCAGATCCCGTTCAGCCCCTCGGCGGCGTAGTTCCCGCCCATCCAGGCGGCCGGGTCCATGGTGACCCACTCGCCGTTCCGCAACCGCTGGCCGAAGACGTGCCACAACGGCGCGAACTGCTCGTACTGGTCGCCGACGTAGTAGAACAGCCGCTCCCGCCAGTAGGGGATCGCGCCGATCACCCAGGCGGCCACGCCGACGCCGAGGGTGACCAGCCACTCGGGCGGCCGGCGCCGCGTCCGGGGCGGCGCGCCGGCGGCGGCTCCCGCGGGCACCGCCGCCGTGTCGTCCGCCGGGGCCGTTCCCGGTGACGCCGCGGCCCGGGAGGCCGACCCGACGGCGCTCGACCCGCTCACCGGGGCGCTCCCGGCGGGGCGGGCTGGACCGCGCCGGGCTCGACCGGCTCCCCCGTCGCGGCAGCCGGGTTCCCCGTCAGCAGCCGTCGGGACAGCAGGAAGGTCACCGGGATCGCCGCCACCGCGGCGAGCAGCGGTGCCACGCGCTCGTCCACGGCGAGCCACTCCACGAGGGCGACGACACCGACCGTGGTCATCACGTAGTTCGTCGCGTTGGTCAGCGGGAACAGCGCCAGCTTCCGCCAGGTCGGGCGGGTGCGGAAGGTCCAGTAGCAGTTGAGCAGGAACGACCCCACCATCGCGACCAGGATCGCGCCGAGGTGGGCGACCAGGTAGTGCGTCCACAGGCTCAGCAGCAGGTACGTGCCGTAGTAGACGCCGGTGTTCACCACGCCGACGACGGCGAACCGGACGGCGTGGCGCAGGGTGGTCCGGTCCACCCTCACCTCGAGGACCGGCGGTCGGCCGGGACCGGGGGCCGGACGTACCCCCCGTCCACGTCGGCCTGGACGTCGGGTGCGACCCAGTTGCCCACCATCACGGTGTTCCGCCGCGCGGGGGCCCGCCGGCCCGCCTCCGCGGCCGACAGCTCGTCGCTGGCCGCCGCCACCAGGAAGTGCGGCCGGTGCTTGCTCTCGTAGTAGATCCGGCCGACGTACTCGCCGATGACACCCAGGAACAGCAGCTGCAGGCCGCCGAGCCCGATCACCGCGGCGACGAGGGTCACGTAGCCGGGCACCACGATGCCGCCGACGACCGCGGCCACCACGAGGTACGCGGCGTAGCCGAAGGCCAGCATGGTGACCGCCAGGCCCACGTAGATGGCCAGCCGCAACGGCGCGTTGTTGAAGGACATGACGCCGTCGATGCCGTAGTTCAGCAGCCTGCGCATCGACCACCGGCTGGCGTCGCCGCCGAACCGGGCCTCGTTGCGGTAGTCGATGGTGGCGGTCGGGAAGCCGATCCAGGCGAACAGCCCCTTGGAGAACCGGTTGTACTCGCCCAGCTGCAGCAGCGCGTCGACCGCGCGGCGGCTCAGCAGCCGGAAGTCGCCGACGCCGTCCTCGATGCGGACCTCGACGAGCGAGTTGACCATCCGGTAGTAGAGCCGGGAGAGCAGGCTCCGGCCGAAGGCGTCGCCGGTGCGGTCCCGGCGGGCGACCACCTGGTCGTGGCCCTGCTCGAACAGGTCGAGCATCTGCCGGATCAGCCGCGGGGGGTGCTGGAGGTCGGCGTCCATGATGACGACGGCGTCCCCGCGCGCGTAGGCCAGGCCGGCCAGCATCGCCGACTCCTTGCCGAAGTTGCGGCTGAGCGACACGTACCGGACGCGCGGGTCCTGCGCGTTCAACTCCTGCAGCACCTGGACCGTCCGGTCGCGGCTGCCGTCGTCGACGAGCACGAATTCGAGGTCGGCCGGGACGTCCTCCATCACCGCCGTGACCTGGGCGACGAGTTCGGGCAGGACCCGCTCCTCGTTGTGGCAGGGGACCACCACGGACAACAGCATGCAGGCGCCTCCAACTGGTCGGGCCGCCGCCCCGGGCGGTCCGACACGGGGTGGCACGACGATGTGCACTCACCGCCATTGTCCCGGACGCCGGGCCGCACCGCAGATTCCCGACGCCGACCGGCGCCTCGGCGTGCGGGTCCAGCCCAGGCTACGTGCTGCGGCTTCAGCCCAGGTTGGTCGTCGCCCGGTAGAGGACCGCGGGGCCACGAGCGGTGACCGGCGCCCCGGCCGGGACGAACGCCGAGCGGCCCTTCTCCAGGGTGAGCTCGCCGTCGCCGGAGGTGAGCACGGCCGAGCCCTCGGTGCAGAAGAGCAGCTGCGGCCCGCGGGTGGTCAGGGTGCCCGACTGCTCGTCGAGCTGGCAGCGGGTCAGGTCGAAGTCGTCGACCGGTACCGGGTAGCGCAGCCCACCCGGCCCGAGCACCGGGTGGATCACCGGCACCCGGCCGTCGCTGAAGTCGAGCACCTCGATCAGCGCCGCCAGGTCGACGTGCTTGGCGGTCAGGCCCCCGCGGAGCACGTTGTCCGAGCTGGCCATCACCTCGACGCCGGCGCCCGACAGGTAGGCGTGCAGGTTCCCCGCCGGCAGGAACACCGCCTCCCCGGGCGACAGCTTCAGGTGGTTGCACATCAGCGAGATCACCACGCCGGGGTCGCCCGGGTAGGTCTCCGCCAGCGTGGCCGCCCAGCGGTAGGTGTTGATGAACTCCGGGTCGTGGGCGGCCACGAATCGGGCGGCCGCGGTGGCGACGGCGGACACCAGCTCGGTCCGCCGCTCCCCGGTCAGCGCCAGCAGCTGCGGGATGGCCGCGCGCAGGCCACCGCGGGCGAGGGCGGCGATGGTCGGCTTCAGCTCCGGCACCTGCAGCTTGGCCAGGCAGTGCAGCGACTCCTCCACCGGCCGGAACCCGCAGAGCGCCTCGAAGGTGGTCAGCGCGAGGAGCAGCTCGGGCTTGTGGAACGGGTCCTTGAACGTGCGCGTCGGGTCGTCGTGCGGGATGCCGGCGGCCTCCTCGGCGGCGTACCCCGCCCGGGCCTGCTCCGTCGTGGGGTGCGCCTGCAGCGACAGCGGGCTGTCCGCCGCGAGCACCTTCATCAGGAACGGCAGCCGGGGGCCGAAGCGCTCGAGCACCGGACCGCCGAGCAGCGTCCCGGGGTCCTCGGTGATCGCCTTGTCCAGCGGGCGGCCGTCGTCGAGCGTGCTCGGCTCGTCCGGGTGCGCGCCCACCCACAGCTCCGCGTGCGGCCGGTCCGCGGGCACGGGCTCACCGAGGAGCGCGGGGATGACGGTCCGGCTGCCCCATGGGTAGAAGCGCACGCCGTTGCTGAGCTGCCACATCGTCTGCGCAGGTTACGTCCCGCCTCCGGACCGCGGAACGCACCACCACCCCGGGGAGGGAGACGCCCGCGCGCTCAGACCGCCGCGCGCACGTCCGGCGCCCCGAGGCGAGCCGCGTCGGCGGTCCGGTCGTCGGGCATGCGCTGCGACTCGCGCTCGGCGTCGACCCGGGCCGCGTAGTGGGTGATCTCCCGGGCGGTGCGCTCCTCGTCCCAGTCCAGGGCCGCGGCCATGAGCGCCGCCACCTCAGGCGCGGACTCCACCCCGCGGTGCGGCGTCTCGATCGAGATCCGCGTCCGCCGGGTGAGCACGTCGTCGAGGTGCAGGGCACCCTCGGCCGTGACCGCGTGCACCACCTCCGCGGCCAGGTGCCCGGGAGCGCCGGTCAGCGGGCGGCCCAGCGCGGGGTCGCCCCGAACCAGGTCCAGCACCGCCGTCACCTGGTCGCCGTGGCGCTCCAGCAACCGGGCGACGGCGTCCTCCGGCACCCCGTACCCGGCGGCCAGCTCGGCCGCCCGGTCCCGCACGCCGGCCCAGCCGCGCGCGCCGACCAGCGGCAGCTCGGCCGTGCGCGAGCGCGGCGCACCCGGCAGCCCCTCGACCGCGGCGTCGACGGCGTCCGCGGCCATCACGCGGTACGTCGTGTACTTGCCGCCCGCCACGAGCACGAGCCCCGGCACGGGCATGACGACGGCGTGCTCGCGGGAGAGCCGGCTGGTGTCGTCGGACTCCCCCGCCAGCAGCGGGCGCAGGCCGGCGTACACGCCGACGACGTCGTCGGCCGTCAGCGGCCGGGCCAGCACCCGGTTGACCTGGTCGAGCAGGTACCCGATGTCGGCGCTGCTCGCGGCCGGGTGGTCCCGGTCCAGCCGCCAGGGCGTGTCGGTCGTGCCGACGATCCAGTGCTCCCGCCACGGGATCACGAACAGCACGCTCGTGGGCGTGCGCAGGATCAGCCCGTCGGGGTCGAGGTCGGCGCCGTCGATCGCCGCCCGGGGCACCACCAGGTGCACGCCCTTGGAGGCGCGCACCTTCAGGCTCGGGGCCGAGGCACCGAGCATCTCCCCCACGTCGTCGCTCCACACCCCGGTGGCGGCGATGACGCTGCGGGCGCGGACGGCGAACGAGGAGCCGTCGGTCAGGTCGGCCACCCGGACGCCGACGACCGGGGCGTCCGCAGCGTCGCCGTCGCGCAGCAGGCCGACCACCCGGGCGCTGGAGAGCACGTGCGCCCCGTAGCCGGCCGCCGTCCGGACCACGGCGAGGGTGTGCCGGGCGTCGTCGACCTGGGCGTCCCAGTACCGGATCGCTCCCCGGACCGCGTCCCGGCGCAGCGCCGGGAACGCCGCCAGCGTGGCGCGGCGGGACAGGTGCCGATGGCGCGGGATGACCCGGTCGCGGGCGAAGGCGGCGCCCAGCACGTCGTACAGCGCGACGCCGGCGCCGTAGTAGGCCCGCTGCCAGACCGGCGCGGTCAGCGGCAGGAGGAACGGCAGCGGGCGGACCAGGTGCGGGGCGATGGTGCCGACCAGCCGGGCCCGTTCCTTGAGCGCCTCGCGCACCAGCGGGAAGGCCAGCTGCTCCAGGTACCGCAGACCCCCGTGGATCAGCTTGCTGGAGCGGCTGGAGGTGCCGGCCGCGAAGTCCCGGGCCTCCAGCAGCCCCACCGACAGACCGCGGCTGGCGGCGTCCAGCGCGGCGCCGGCGCCGGTCACCCCGCCGCCGATCACGAGCACGTCGACGACGCCCTCGGCCAGCCGGGCGCGGTCGGCGTGCCGCCGTTCCGGTGACAGCAGCGTGCGGTCGGTCTTCCCCGGGTCCATGGCCCCTACTGTCCCCCCACCGGCCGCCGCTCCCTCAGTGCGCCGCGGGCTCCGCCTTCGTGCGGTGCACCGTCAGGTTCATGACCAGCACGATCAGCGCGCCGACGACGAGGCCGAGGACGGCGCTGCCCAGCGTGTTGACCAGCCAGCCCACGACACCGCCGACGGCACCGGTGGCGTCGTGCGCGGCCTCCTCCAGGTGGTGCACGAACTCGTAGAGCGGGTGGAAGCCCAGCTCGTCGGTGCCGAGCAGGATGATGTGCCCGCCGACCCACAGCATCGCCGCCGTGCCGATGACGGTGAGGGCGGTCAGGAGCTTCGGCATCCCCTTCACCAGCCCGCGGCCGAACGCGGCGAGGCCCTTCGAGGGCCGCTGGGACAGGCTCAGCCCGACGTCGTCCATCTTCACGATCACGCCGACGACGCCGTAGACCAGGACGGTGATGCCGAGCGCGACGACCGCGAGGATGATCGCCCGGGACCAGAAGCCCTCGTCGACGACCTCGTTGAGCGAGATCACCATGATCTCGGCCGACAGGATGAAGTCGGTGCGCACCGCCCCGGAGACGATCGTGTTCTCGTCCGGGAGCGCGTCCTCCACCGTCGCGTGCGACTCCTGGTGGCCGTTGAACCGGTGCCAGATCTTCTCCGCGCCCTCGTAGCAGAGGTAGGCGCCGCCGATCATCAGGATCGGGGTGAGCAGCCACGGCAGGAACTGGCTGAGCAGCAGGATCGCCGGGAGGATGATCAGCAGCTTGTTGCGCAGCGAGCCCAGCGCGATCTTCCGGATGATCGGCAGCTCGCGCTCGGCGTTCAGGCCGTGCACGTACTGGGGCGTGACCGCGGTGTCGTCGACCACGACGCCCGCCGCCTTCATGCTGGCCCGTCCGGCAGCTGCGCCGATGTCGTCGATCGAGGCGGCGGCGGCGCGCGCCAGCACCGCCACGTCGTCGAGCAGGGCTACGAGTCCACCCGCCACGGGAGATCCTTCCGATCGGTCAGCACCGGCGTGCTGTCGCAATGATGGTGACCCGTCCGCGGGCCGCGCGCGTGCTCAGGGACGGAGCGCCCGCTCGGAGTCCAGCGCCAGCGCCAGGTACACGGCGCTGAAGTCCGCGACGGCCAGCTGCCGTGCCAGCCGCGGCAGCCGCGCGTAGCGCTCCGGGTCGCCGTGCTCGGCCAGCCCGCTGACCGGCACGTTGTGCGCGGCGGCGGTCCGCAGCACCTGCTGCATCGCCTCCTCCGCCGAGCGCGGCTCCCGCTCCCCCGCGCCGTCGTGCCCGCCGGCGTCGGTGTCGCGGATGGTGAGCAGCCGCAGCCGGCGGCCGGGGTCGTCGGCGCGGTCGCGGAAGAAGTCGTCGGTCCCCTCCTGCGGCACCAGCGGGCCCCCGAGGACCGCGCACGCCGCGACCCGCTGGTCGGGCAACCGGAAGCCGGTGGCCGGCAGCCCCGCCAGGGTGGCCAGCTGGTCGGCGACGCGGGTCGCCGCCGCACCGGCCAGCGGGCCCTCCGCGGCGATCACGGGAAGGGCGTCGAGCAGCTCCAGCGCGAGCGTCTTCGCCGGGTTGACGAACGACTCGCGGGCCGGCCCGCACTCCTCGGCCACCTCGTCGAGCGCGGTCGCGACCGCCTCGGTGTCGGCGCCCCCCTCGGGGAGCAGCCGCAGGTCGGTGGCCAGCCGCAGCATCGGGGTGAGCAGCGACCACAGCGTGGTGTGCCGCACCCGGCTGCGCGGCAGCGCGACGTAGGGCGCCCGCGCGGCGGAGCAGGCGGCGCGCAGGGGTGCGTCGTCGGCGCCGATGCCGACCAGGGCGACGCCCCGGCGGGCGGCCTCGTAGGCCGGCCCGACCGCGTACGCGCCCGCGCCGGTGCGGGTGACCACGACCGCGATGTCGCTCGGGCCGGTCCACACCGGCAGCGCCGGACCCGGCACGACGTCGACGGTGACCGGGCTGGTGGGCCCGAGCAGGGCGCGCAGCACCGACGCGGCGACGGCGCCCTCCCGCCGGGCCACGATCACCAGCCCCCGGGGCCGGCCGCCCTCGGTGACCCGGCCGAGCCCGGCCTCCTCGGTCAACCGGGCGGTCTCCCGGACCTGCGCGCCGGCGCCGGCCACCGCCGGCAGGAGGCCGCGGGGGTCCCGGGCGCGCAGCAGGTCGAGGTCGTCGAGGACCTCCTCGGCGAGCTCGGGCGAGGTCATGACGAGCGGTGCCGCGCCTCGTCCAGGAGCAGCACCGGGATGCCGTCGCGGACGGGGAAGGCCCGGTCGCAGGTGCCGCAGACCAGCTCGGCGGCCGCCTCGTCCACGGTCAGCGGCGTGTGGTGGGTGTCGGGGCAGGCGAGGATCGACAGCAGGTCCGGGTCCAGGCCCAGCGGGCCGTTCGGGGCGCTGCTCTGCGGTGCGGTCACTTCTGCTCCTGTCCCGCGCGCACGGTGCCCAGCACCTGGTCGCGCAGCTCGGTCATGCGCGCCGTGTCCGGCGCTTCGACGTTGAGCCGCAGCAGCGGCTCGGTGTTGCTGGCCCGCAGGTTGAACCAGGCGCCGTCCGGCAGCTCGACGGTCAGCCCGTCGAGCTCGTCGACCGTGACGCCCTCCTGCTCCTCGAACAGCTCGCGCACCGCGGCCGTCCGCTCCGCGGCGTCGGCCACGGTGGAGTTGATCTCACCGGAGGCGGCGTACCGCGAGTAGGCGGCGGTCAGCTCCGACAGCGGCCGCCCCTGCTCCCCCAGCGCGGCGAGCACGTGCATGGCCGCGAGCATGCCCGTGTCGGCCCGCCAGAAGTCCCGGAAGTAGTAGTGCGCGGAGTGCTCGCCGCCGAAGACGGCGTCGGTGCGGGCCATCTCGGCCTTGATGAACGAGTGCCCGACGCGGGTGCGCACCGGCTGCCCGCCGTGCTCGCGGACGATCTCGGGCACGGCGCGGGAGGTGATCAGGTTGTGGATGATCGTCGTCCCGCGGCCCTTGGCCAGCTCCCGGACCGCCACCAGTGCGGTGATCGCCGACGGGCTGACCGGCTCGCCGCGCTCGTCGACCACGAACACCCGGTCGGCGTCGCCGTCGAACGCCAGGCCGATGTCGGCGCCGTGCTCGACCACGGCCCGCTGCAGGTCGACCAGATTGGCCGGGTCCAGCGGGTTGGCCTCGTGGTTGGGGAACGAGCCGTCGAGCTCGAAGTACAGCGGCACGACGTCCAGCGGCAGGCCGGCGAGGACCACGGGCACGGTGTGCCCGCCCATGCCGTTGCCCGCGTCGACGACGACCTTCAGCGGCCGGATCGTGGCCAGGTCGACCAGCGAGCGCAGGTGCGCGGCGTACTCGGCCAGCACGTCCCGGGCGCTCACCGTGCCCACCCGGTCCGGCGTGCGGTCGTAGGAGTCGTGCTCGGCCCACTCGCGGATGGTGACCAGCCCGGAGTCCTGGCCGATGGGGGCCGCCCCCGCCCGGCACATCTTGATGCCGTTGTACTGCGCGGGGTTGTGGCTGGCGGTGAACATCGCCCCGGGCATGCCGAGCGAGCCGGCGGCGAAGTACAGCAGGTCGGTGGAGCCCAGACCGGCCTCGACGACGTCGACGCCCCGGGCGATGACGCCCTCGGCGAAGGCGCGCGAGAGCGGGACGGAGGACTCCCGCATGTCGTGCGCGGTGACCACGGCGGTCGCGCCGCTGTCGGCGAGCACGAACTCGGCGAACGCCGCGCCGATCGCCCGCGAGACGTCCTCGTCCCACTGGTCGGGGACCACACCTCGGACGTCGTAGGCCTTGATCAGCGCCGAGAGATCGGACAACGCAGCCCATCCTCGCAGTCGGGACTGCCGCGACCGGACGGCCGGCGGCGTCGCCGACCCTATAAGGGCCACCCTTCCCCCCACGCCTCGCAGGCTCGGCGAGGGTCCCTGGAGGGTGGCCGTTCCAGCACCTCACCTACCTCAGCGAGGAGGGCGCCTCAGGGCAGGTCGGGGAGGATGCGCAGGTGCCCGCGGCGGATGCCGCTGCCGTCGTCGGCCGGGTCGCGCACCGGCTCCGGCCGGGCGGCCTCGCGGACGGCGTCGGCCAGCGCGAGCAGGTCGTCGCCGGTCGGGCCGACGTCGTCGAGGTCGATCTCGTGCCGGACGACCTCCCAGCCGCGCGGCACCGTCAGCCGCTCGCCGTGGAACTCGCACAGGTCGTAGCTGTGCGGTTCGGAGAACGTCGCCAGCGGGCCGACAACGGCCGTCGACTCCGCGTACACGTAGGTCAATGTCGCCGCTGCCGGTTGCGCGCAGCCGCTGCGCGAGCAGCGACGTGACTGCCTCACCACCGGTTCCTCACGCCAGGCACAGTAACTCCGCCCGGCGGTGCGCGACAGCAGGCACACCGGGAATCCCGCCGCGACGCACCATCCTGCACGATGACCCCGTGGGCATCGTCACCGGTAGGGCACGGGTTCCGGACGGCTCGGGCGGAACCGGGGAAACGGGCCGCCGAGCCGTTCCCGGACCCGGCGTGTCGTACCTCGCCGTACCCTTCGACCCGTCATGAGCCACCCTCCCCGCCGCCGCACCCGCTCCCGCCGCGACCGCCACGGCCGCGGCCTGCGCGGACGCCTGGCGCCCGCGCAGGTACCTCTCTCGCGCAGTCGCGCCGAGCAGTTCGACGACCTGGTGCTCGACGCGGTCGAGGACCTGGAACGCCGCTGGGAGCGCGAGCTGGCCGGTGTGGAGTTCGCCGTCGAGGACGTGCCGTGGGTCGAGCACGACGACCCGGACGAGGCGCTGCTGGACTCCGACGTGCTCGACGACGCCGGCGTCCCGCTGGCCCGGCTGCTGCCCGCCCGCCGCGAGCAGGGGCAGGACGCACCGCCGCGCATCGTCGTCTACCGGCGCCCCCTGGAACTGCGCGCCCACGACCGCGAGGACCTCGCCGACCTGGTCCGCGACGTGGTGGTCGACCAGGTCGCCACCCTCCTGGGGCGGGATCCCGAGGAGATCGACCCCACCGGCTGACCGCGCGCACCCGGGGCCGCACTCCTGGCTGAGATGCTGGGCGGGATGGACGTCCCCACCGCCGCCGCCTGGCTGGTCGTCGGCGTCGTCCTGGGCGGGCTCGTGGTGGGCGCCGTGGTCGCCGCCGTGACCGCCGCCCGCCGCCGGGGCGACGGCACCGACGGCACCCGCGGCAGGCCGGCCGGAGCACGCACCGAGCGGGTCGACGACCTGGCCGACTTCCTCGCGCACCCGCCCGGCACGCGGCCGGAGCGGCCGACCCCCGTGGGGTGGGCGGCGCTCGCCCCCGCGCCCCCCGCGGCGAGCGCGCCGCACGACAGGCCCCGCCGGCGGGCGCAGCTGCCGCCGGCCGCCGTCTGGGTCGCCGCCCTGGCGCTGGTCGGCACCGCCGCCGCCGTCGCAGCCGGGAGCCGGCCCGGTGACGCACCCGCGGAGGCCGCGCCGTCGGCCGACGCCCCGACGCCCCCGGCCGAGGAGGTGGCCCCCGGCGCCCTCGTCGCGGACCTGGCGGTCGCGGGGCTGGTCCTCGAGCCGCGGGCGGTGGGCATCACCGCGGCCTATCCCGAGCTGCGGCTGACGAGCGAGGACGGCGCGACGCGGCTGGAGCTCCGGCTGCCCACCTACAACTGCCTCACCGCCGAGCCGCCACCCGACCCGGTCGCGGCCGGCTGCGTCGCCATCCCGGTCGAGCACGCGACCCTGGGCCCGCAGCAGCTGCGCGTGGCGCGCGACGGCGACCGGCTGACCGTGCGCGGGGAGGCCGCCACCGCCGTCCGTCCGGCCGGGTCCACCGCGGAGCCGACCGGCCGCGTCTACGACCTCGAGCTCACCGTGGTGCCCGACGGCGGCCGCACCGCGGACGGGCTGCGCGCGGCCACCGGCGAGCTGCGGCTGGGCACCGGCACCGCTCCGGTCCTGCCCGACCGCAGCCGGGTCCGGGCCGGCTGACCGGCGGGCCGACCGGGCTCAGCGGGGCCAGCGCCGGGCCGGCGCGGAGAGGGTGACGACCGGGGCGCCCATCCCGGTGCCCACCCCGCCGTCCCCGGGGAACGCCCACCACGGCCAGCGGTCGGCACCGTCCACCAGGGTGAGCAGGCCCGCCCGCAGCCGGTCGCCGTCGGTCACCACGGCGACCTCGACACGGCCGACGGCCGCGTGCAGCCGGGCCGTGGCCCGCAGGAACGCCCGCGCCCGCCGGTCGCGCTCGCCGGCCAGCAGCCCGGGCAGCCGGCGCTCCAGGAACTGCTGCCCCGTGCTGCGCTCGACCCGGCCGAGCTCGTCCAGCCCGTCGACCAGGGCGGCGCTACGGGCGTTGGCCAGCACCGCCGTCGGCAGGGCGGCGGCCAGGGCGCGCGTGGTGGGATCGCCGAGGGGCAGGCCGGTCAGGTGCAGCGTCCAGGGGCCGCGCAGCGAGCCGAGGAGGCCGAGCACGCCCGTCGCGAGCGCCCCGGCGGCCGCCTCGTCACCGGCCAGCAGCCGTGCGGTGGGGCGGCCGGGCGGCAGCGGCGGGCGGTCCTGCCCCAGCAGGGAGACGACGGTGAACGGCCCGCGGCGGCGCAGCGAGAGGAAGGCTGCGGCCCGCGGCGGGCCGTCGGGCGTGCCGTCCACGACCACGGCCGCGGGCCGGGCGAGGGTGCGGTGCGCGGCCCCGTCGTTCAGGACTCCGGTCAGCCACGGCGCGCGAGCCGTCAGCGGGGCCGCGAGCGCGACCGCCAGGGGCTCCGCGGCCCGGACCTCGCGCACCACGCGTGCGCGACCGACGGCGACACGGGCGACCACGTCCCGAACCGAACCACAGCCACCGCCAGGGGTCGTCGGCGGCTGCAGCAACGCGTCGGGGCGGCCCTCTCGCAGGGGCCCGCCGCGAGCGTGCGAGCGGTGGCGGGCGGGAGGGTCCTCTTTCAGACGGCGCGACGGCGCAGGCGGCGCCGCTCGCGCTCGGAGAGGCCGCCCCAGATGCCGAAGCGCTCGTCGTTGGCCAGCGCGTACTCGAGGCACTCGGCCTTGACCTCGCAGCCGGTGCAGATCTTCTTCGCCTCGCGGGTCGAGCCGCCCTTCTCGGGGAAGAACGCCTCCGGGTCGGTCTCGGCGCACAGCGCCTGCTCCTGCCACGACTGGGCGTCGGGCTCCAGGCCGAACCCGAGGAAGCCCACGAACGGCTGCCCCGTGCCCTGGCCCACGGCCTGCCCCGCACCCTGACCCGCGCCGTGGCCGGCGGCCCCCAGACGGTCGGCCGACCGCTCGGACCCGTTCACGTAATCGCTCAACCACGACACCTCAGCCATGACGGTGCGTCCCCTCTCGCTCTCGTCCCGGTGCGCGGCCGGCAGGAGGTTCCCGGGCCGCTCAGCACTCGTTGACACCGACGGAATTACACGCGTGTCGTTGCCCGGCCGTCAACTTCGCCCGGTGTAAGCGACACGCCACACCAGCCCCATCCGTCCCAGGTGTTCGTCAGATGTCGTGGCACCCCTCGACACGCCCGGCGAACAGTGCACAAGTGCTCATCGGGCACCATGCGTTTCGTGCAGATCGTCGTGCTGGCCGGTGGGACCGGAGGGGCCCGATTCCTGCGTGGGGTCCGCGCGGCGGCCCCCGGGGCGGAGATCACGGCCGTGGTCAACACCGGCGACGACGTGACGATGCACGGGCTGCGCATCTGCCCGGACCTCGACACCGTCGTCTACACCCTCGGCGGCGGCATCGACGAGGAGCGCGGCTGGGGCCGGGCCGGGGAGTCGTGGACGGTCAAGGAGGAGCTGGCCGCCTACGGCGCCGACCCGGCGTGGTTCGGCCTGGGCGACCGCGATCTCGCGACGCACCTGATCCGGACGCGGATGCTCGACGCCGGCTACCCGCTCTCCCAGGTGACCGCGGCGCTGGCCGACCGCTGGCAGCCCGGCGTCACCGTCCTCCCCATGAGCGACCAGCGGGTGGAGACGCACGTCGTGGTCACCGACCCCGACGACGGCCGCCCGCGCGCCATCCACTTCCAGGAGTGGTGGGTCCGTCACCGGGCCGCCCTCGACGCCTCGGCGTTCGTGCAGGTGGGTGTGGACGCCGCGCGCCCGGCCCCGGGCGTCGTCGAGGCGTTCGCCGCCGCCGACGCGGTCCTGCTGGCCCCGTCGAACCCGGTGGTGTCCATCGGGACGATCCTCGGCGTGCCCGGGCTGCGCGAGGCGCTGCTCGCCTCCCCCGCCCGGGTCGTCGGCATCTCGCCGATCGTCGGCGGCGCGGTGGTGCGCGGCATGGCCGACCGCTGCCTGCCCGTGCTCGGCATCGAGGTGAGCGCCGAGGGCGTCGGCCGGCACTACGGCGCTCGCACCGACGGCGGCCTGCTCGACGGGTGGCTGGTGGCCGAGGACGACACCGCCGAGGTCCCGGGCGTCGACGTGCGCCGGGTGCCGCTGCTGATGTCCTCCCCCGAGGCCACGACCGCGCTGGCCCGCGCCGCCCTCGACGCCGGTGCCTGAGCTCCCTGCCGGCATCTCGGTGCTGCCCGTCGCCGGGCTGCCGGAGTTCGGCCCCGGGGACGACCTGGCCGGGGCCGTGGCGGCCGGGGCGCCCTGGCTGGCCGACGGCGACGTCGTCGTCGTCACCTCGAAGGTGGTCTCCAAGGTCGAGGGCGCGCTGGTCCGGGTCGAGCCGGGCGCCGACCGGGAGGCCGCCCGGCAGGCCGCGATCGACGCGCAGACGGTGCGCACGGTGGCCCGCCGGGGCCCGCTGAAGATCGTGCAGACACCGCAGGGCTGGGTGGTGGCCGCGGCGGGCATCGACGCCTCCAACGTCGCCTCCGACACCCTCGTCCTCCTGCCCGAGGACGGCGACGCCTCGGCCCGCCGGCTGCGCGCGCGGTTGCGGGAGCTGGCCGGCGTGGACGTCGCCGTGGTCGTGAGCGACACCTTCGGCCGCACCTGGCGGGAGGGCCTGACCGATGTGGCGGTCGGCTCGGCCGGCATCACCGCCCTCGACGACCACCGCGGCGCCGTCGACGCGCACGGCAACCGGCTGGAGACCACCCGGGTGGCGGTGGTCGACGAGCTGGCGTCGGCGGCCGACCTGGTGAAGGGCAAGCTGGCCGGCGTGCCGGTGGCCGTCGTCCGCGGCCTGCCCCTGCGGCGCCCGGCCGAGGACGCCGACGACGGCACCCGGCCGCTGGTGCGCCTGCCCGGCGACGACCTCTTCCCCTACGGCACCCGCGACCTGGTCGGCTCCCGTGCGCCCGCGACCGCGCTCGTGCCCCGCCCCGGCGAGCGGGAGGCGGCGGCCGCGGCGTTCCGGGTGGCCAGCACGGCGCTGCCGGAGTTCCCGGTGGTGCTGCGGCACGGGGGCGAGGGGGACGGCGTCGTCGACGTCCACCTGCCCGACGCCGTGACGACGACGAGCGCGCTCAATGCCGGGGCGCTGGTCGGCGTGGCGATCGTGCAGCTGCACGCCGAGGGCTGGGACACGCGCTGGGAGCCGGTCGCCACCGCCGGTGGCACCTCACTCGTCGGGAGGCTGTGGCTCGGCCGATCCGGGGTCTGAGCCGGTCGACCTCGGTAGGGTCGCCGATCATGCGCGGGATCATCCTGGCCGGAGGCACCGGGAGCCGTCTGTTCCCCATCACCCAGGCGGTGAGCAAGCAGCTCATGCCGGTGTACGACAAGCCGATGATCTACTACCCGCTCTCCACGCTGATGATGGCCGGGGTCCGCGAGGTGCTGGTCATCACCACGCCCGGCGACCAGGAGGCCTTCCGGCACCTGCTCGGTGACGGCAGCCGGCTGGGGATGCGGATCGACTACGCCGTGCAGCCGCGCCCGGAGGGGCTGGCGCAGGCGTTCCTCATCGGTGCGGAGTTCCTCGGCGGCGAGGCCGCGGCCCTGGTGCTCGGCGACAACATCTTCTACGGCGCGGGGCTCGGCACCGCCCTGTCGCGGCTGCCGGAGCCCGATGGCGGGCACGTCTTCGCCTACCACGTGGCCAACCCGCGCGACTACGGCGTCGTGGAGTTCGACGGCGCCGGCCGGGTCCTCTCCATCGAGGAGAAGCCCGAGACCCCGAAGAGCTCCTACGCGGTGCCCGGGCTGTACTTCTACGCCGGCGACGTCGTCGAGGTCGCGCGGGGCATCACCCCCAGCGCGCGCGGCGAGCTGGAGATCACCGCGGTCAACGAGCACTACCTGCGGCAGGGCCGGCTGACGGTCACCGCCCTGGACCGGGGCACCGCCTGGCTCGACACCGGCACGTTCGCCTCGCTGCGCCAGGCCACCGAGTTCGTCTCCGTGGTCGAGGAGCGCCAGGGGCTGAAGATCGGCTGCATCGAGGAGGTCGCCTGGCGCAACGGCTGGCTGGACGACGACGGGCTCGTGCGCGCCGCCGGACCGCTGGGCAAGAGCGGCTACGGGGACTACCTGCTCGGCCTGCTCACCGACCGCTGACCTCCGGGCCGGATCCGGCGCCGCCCGGTCGTCAGCGACGGCTGGCCACCGACGAGCTCCCCGGTCCACCGGCATCGGCCGTGACGGGTGGACGCCCGTGCCGTTCGAGCCCCAGGTCGAGGGGTGCGGTCGAGTCCGGCGGCGACGTCCCGCCCACCGACGCCCCTGGTCCGTCCGCCTTCTTCCGGGCACCGGTCCGGTCCACCAGGAGGAGCAGCGCCGCGAGGGTCACCGCGATGGCCGACCAGTAGACGTACCGGTAGTCGTAGCCGATGACGATCGGCAGGTACGTCACCACGTAGACGGCGGCGGACGCGCCCAGGGCCAGCGCCACACCGGCGTGCGCCCACTCCCGGCGTCTCCGCCAGGCCACCCCCACCACCGCGAGGGCGGCGAGCAGCCAGAAGAAGGGCCGGTAGACGAACCCGAAGTTCCGCGCGGTGAAGCTGTCGTAGGACTCGAGCAGCTGCGTCGCCGCGTTGGGCGAGAACTCGACCCCGTAGGGGTTCTCCAGGATGCCGTACCAGGACACGAAGACCTGCTCGGGCGGCGTGTCGAGGAAGTCGCCGAAGACCCGCAGCCGGAACTCCGCGTACCGCAGGGGCCGCTCGGCCACCCCGCGGAGGTACAACTCCCGCAGCTGGTCTGCGTGGGTCAGGAACGGTGCGGGGATGGTGCCGGTCGTGTTGGCGCAGCGCCACGTGTAGTTGACGTCGAAGCCCGACGGCGGGCACGACGTGGCGAGCCGGAGGAGGTAGTCCCGCAGCGGCGCGTCGACCGGCGCGGCCCGCAGCTCGTCGACGGAGTACAGGTGCAGCACGTCGTCGACCATGATGCTGGCCGCCGGGGACGTCTCCTGGACCGGGCGGACGGCGTCGATGACCGGCGTCGCCACGAGCGAGGCGAGCAGCGTGCCGCCCGCCAGCACGACGCGCCGCCGGCGGCTTCCCCCCGCCGACGGCCAGGTGAGCAGGGCGAGCACGGGTACCAGCGCCGGCAGCGCGTTGTACCGGACCGCCCCGGCGTAGGCCAGCAGGACGAGGGCTGCCGCCACCGTGAGGTTCCGGAGCCACACCCGCGAGATGCCCCGCCGGACGTGGAGCAGGAGCACCACGGCCAGCAGCATGGCGAACGCGAACTGCGCGTCCTTCCAGATGACGCCCGAGATGCTCGCGACGTAGGGCACGGTGCCCACGAGCAGCGGGAGGAGGGCCAGCAGCACGCGCCCGGTCCGCTGGAACACGTACACCGCGAGCAGCGTGAGGCTGCCCCACAGGAGTGCCAGCTGCAGCACGAGCATGCCGCCGACGCTCCCGCCCGACAGGGCCATCGTCAGCCACCACACCGCGGTCATGACCGGCGGGTGCCAGTCGTCGAGCGGCCGGGCACCGAGCGCCTGCCCCAGCTGCTGGATGGTGTCCCAGGACATGAAGCCGGGGTAGATCGGCACGACGTTCACCACGCAGAGGCCCGCTCCCAGGAGGGAGAGGACCAGCACCCAGCGGGCGTCGGACCACGGCGGGGCGGCGCGCCGCCCCTGGGCCACCCGACGCATCGCGGCGGACCGGCCGTCGGTCGGCGGACCGTCCGGGGCGCGCCCGGCCGCCCTCGTCGTCTTGAGCATGAGTGGAGAAACCGTTCCCGTCCGAGGGGCTGCTCGCCGCATCCGTCGCCGGTCCCGGCCGCTCACCGGGGACTGCGCGAACCCGACTGTAGGTTCCGCCGCGCCCTTCCCAGCAGGCCGGACCGCGTGTCGGCACCACCCACCACACGTGCACCGGGCGTTCGGTGCACCCGGTCCCTCACCTGCCGCGGTGGTTCGTCGGCGCGTACCGGGGCCCGCGCCGTGGACGGCGCGGACCGCCGGCGAGGATGAGCCGCACCACGCGCTGCCGGTGGCCGCGCCACGGCTCCAGCAGCTCCAGCATCCCGGCGTCGTCGGTGTCCCGGCGCCCGGTGAGCGCGAAGCCCACGGTGTTCTTCAGGTGGTAGTCGCCGACGCTGACCGCGTCGGGGTCGCCGAACGCCCGCTGCACGACCTCGGCCGCGGTCCACACCCCGATGCCGGGGATGGAGCAGAGCCGCCGCTGCAGCACCGCGGAGTCGCAGCCCTCGCCCGGCTCGAGCCGGTGGGCCACGGTGGCCACCGCGCGCAGCGCCCGCCGGCGGGCGCCGTCGAGCCCGCACCGGTGCCACTCCCAGTCGGTGACCTCCAGCACCCGACGCGCCGACGGGACGACCCGCATGCCCGCGGGCGCGGGTCCGGGCGCCGGTTCGCCCGCGAGGCGGCACAGCTCGCGGAAGACCCGGTAGGCCTCCGCCGTCGTCACCTTCTGCTCCAGGACGGCGGGCAGCAGCGCGTCCCAGGCCCGGCCGGTGCGCCCCAGGCGCAGCCCGGGGTGGGTGCGGTGCAGCTCGGCCACCAGCGGATGGGCGTCGCCGGGACGGAACTCCTCCGGCCGGTCGTCGGCGCCGAGCCAGCCCGGCACCGCGGCGCCGGCGCATCCGGCCCCCGGCCCCCACGCCTCGATGCGGACCGCCCCGGACTCCCGGGCGATCCGCACGGTCGCCGGGCCGTCCACGGTGGTCGTCGTCCGCCACAGACCGCCGTCGGCGACCCGCATCGTGGGGTCGGCGGACCCCCGCCGGTGCGGCGCCAGCGCCCGGTCCAGGTCCAGGTCCCAGCCGGGCACCCAGGACGTCGCGTGGTCGGCGACGGCCCGGGCGCCCGGGGAGGTGGTGCTCGTGCTCAGGAGGTGCTCCCGGAGGGGATCAGCGGGGTGCCATGCGCAGCGCGCCGTCCATCCGGATGACCTCGCCGTTGAGGTAGCCGTGCTCCACGATGGCCAGGGCCAGCTGGGCGAAGTCGTCGGGACGTCCGAGCCGCTTGGGGAAGGGTATGCCCGCCGAGAGCGCCTGCCGCGCCTCCTCGGGCAGCCCGCCGAGCAGCGGCGTGTCCACCAGCCCGGGGGCGATCGTGCAGACCCGCACGCCGACGCTCGCGAGGTCGCGGGCGGCCGGCAGCGTCATGCCCACGATCCCGCCCTTGGAGGCGGCGTAGGCGATCTGGCCGATCTGTCCGTCGTAGGCCGCGATCGAGGCGGTGTTCACCACGACGCCGCGCTCGCCCTCCTCGTCGGGCTCGGTGGCCGCCATCGCCGCGGCGGCCAGCCGGAGCACGTTGAAGGTGCCCACCAGGTTGACCGAGACCGTGCGGGTGAAGGCGCCCAGGTCGTGCGGCTGCCCGTCGCGGCCGACGGTGCGCTGGGCCCAGCCGATGCCGGCGCAGTTGATCGCGATCCGCAGCGGCCGGTCCTTGCCGGCCGCCTCGGCGATCGCGGCCTGCACCGACGCATCGTCGGTGACGTCGGTGCGCACGAACGTGGTGTGCCCGCCGAGCTCGGCGGCCAGGGCGGCGCCCTTCTCCTCCTGGAGGTCGAGGATGGTGACGGCGGCCCCGCGGGCGGCGAGGGCTCGGGTGGTGGCCTCGCCGAGCCCGGAGGCTCCTCCGGAGACCACGGCTGCGACGTCGAAGCTCTTCATGCCCCGGAGGCTAGCCACCCCGATCAGCCGAAACGTGACCCGTGTCGCTCGGCCACCGCCGCGAGCAGCTGCTTGACGCGCTCCGCCTCGCCGACCGGGCAGACCATCGTGACGTCGGCGGTGTGCACCACCACGCTGTCGCGGACCCCCACGAGCGCGACCAGGTGGTCGGGGTCGTCGCTGAACACGATGTTGCCCGAGCCGTCGAGCACGACGGCGAGCCCGCGGACGGCGTTGCCCGCGCCGTCGCCGTCCAGGGTGTGCGCCAGCGCCGGCCAGGACCCGACGTCCAGCCAGTCCACGTCCAGGTCGACGACGAGCACCCGGCCCGGCTCGGCTGCGGCCGGCTCCAGGACGGCGTAGTCGACGCTGATCTTCGGCAGGGTCGGGAACACCTCCGTCAAAACGGCGTCCCGCTGCGGCCCGGCCGGGACGGCGGTGATGCGGGCCAGCCCCTCGGCCGAGGCGGGCAGGTGGTCGGCGAGGGCGTCGAGCACGGTGCGGGCCCGCCACACGAACATGCCGGAGTTCCACAGGTACTGCCCCGAGGCCAGGTACCGCTCGGCGGTGGCCCGGTCCGGCTTCTCGCGGAACGAGGCGGCCTCGGCCACGCCGGGCCGGCCGGTCGGCGCACCGCGCTGCACGTAGCCGAACCCGGTGGCCGGTGAGGTGGGCGTGATGCCCAGGGTGATCAGCGACCGGGGGCGGTCGGCCAGGGCGTCGTAGGCGGCGCGCAGCGCATCGGCGAAGCGCTCGACCGGCCGGATGACGTGGTCGGCGCTGACCACCGCGAGCTCGGCGTCGGGGTCGACGTCGGCGACCAGTGCCGCGGTCAGGCCGACCGCGTTGGCGGTGTCCCGAGCCACCGGCTCGAGCACCAGCCGGTCGGGGCGCAGCTCCGGCAGGGCGGCGCGCACCTGGTCGGCGTAGCGGGCCGCGGTGCAGACCCAGATGCCCTCGGCGGGCAGCACCGCGCGCAGCCGGATCCAGGCCTCGGCGAGCAGGCTGTGCGGGGTGCCGTCCCCGCCGGCGACCACGTCGAGCAGCTGCTTGGGCCGGCCGGCGCGCGACAGCGGCCACAGCCGCGTGCCGGAGCCGCCAGCCATGATCACCGCGTGCCGCACGTCAGCCCTCCCGCCCGGTGCCGGTGGGCTCCGGCACCGCGGCCAGCTCCCGGGCCCGCCGCTGGAACCGGGCGCCGGCGGCCACCCGCCCGCTGACGTAGGAGAGCAGCATCCGCCCGCCCAGGCCGGCCCGGAGGGCGCCCCGCAGCGGAGCGTGCCGGCGCCCCGGGTACTGGCCGGAGAGGTACCGCAGCGCGCTGGTGTGGTGCACCCGCTGCATCCGGTGCGGCTCGCGCCTGGTGGCGTGCCCGCCCTCGTGCTCCACGACGGCGGTCGGGACGTACACGTGCAGGAAGCCGCGGCGGGTCAGCCGCTCGGCGAGGTCGACGTCCTCGAAGTACATGAAGTAGCCGGGGTCGAAGCCGCCGACCGACCAGAAGGCCTCGACGTCGACCAGCAGGCAGGAGCCGCTCAGCCAGCCGGCCGGACGCTCCCGCGGCGCCTCCCGCTCCCGCCGGTACCGCGCCGTCCACGGGTTCCCCGGCCACGCCCAGCCGAGGAGCGCGTGCCCGGCGCCGGTCGACAGCCGGGGCAGGTCGCGGGCAGAGGGGTACAGCTCCCCCTGGGGCGTCATGATCGCCGGCCCGAGGGTGGCGGCCCGGGGCCAGCGGTCGGCCGCGGCGAGCAGCTCGTCCACCGCCCCCGGCGAGAAGCGGAGGTCGGGGTTGGCGATCAGCGCCCGCCCGCTGCTCAGGCCGGCCAGCCCGGCGTTGGCGGCGGCGCCGTACCCGATGTTCCCGCCGGTCGGCAGCACCCGGACGTGCGGGTACCGAGCAGCGGCCCGCTCCGGGACGCCGTCGGTGGAGCCGTTGTCGGCGAGCACGACCTCCACCGGGCGGGTGGTGGCCCGGGCGAGCGAGTCGATGAAGCCCTCGAGGGCCTCGCCCGGCGAGTAGGTGACGGCGACGACGCGCAGCGGAGGGTTGTCGGTCGGAGTGGCCACGCCCGAACCCTAGGCAGTGCGGCCGTGCGCCGCGGGACGCCGCGCACGGTGACCGGTGAGGTGGGTGTGACGGAACGGACCGCCTCGCCCGCGAGGTACCCGTGGCGTGGTCGTGCGCCCCTCCCCCGGCAGGTACCGTCGGCGCCCGTGACTGACACAGCACCAGATCTCGTGGTAGTCGGTTCCGGATTCTTCGGACTGACCGTCGCCGAGCGCGTCGCCACCCAGCTCGACAAGCGCGTGCTGGTGATCGACCGCCGCGACCACATCGGCGGCAACGCGTACTCGGCGCCGGAGCCCGAGACCGGGATCGAGGTGCACGTCTACGGGGCCCACCTGTTCCACACGTCCAACGAACGGGTCTGGCGCTACGTCAACCAGTTCACCGAGTTCACGAACTACCAGCACCGCGTCTTCAGCATCTACCAGGGCCAGACGTACTCGCTGCCGATGAACCTGGCCACCATCGGCCAGTACTTCGGCAGGAGCTTCTCCCCCGGCGAGGCCCGAGCGCTGGTCGCCGAGCAGGCCGGCGAGATCGACACCGCCGAGGCGGCCAACCTCGAGGAGAAGGCGATCTCCCTCATCGGGCGCCCGCTCTACGAGGCGTTCATCCGCGGCTACACGAAGAAGCAGTGGCAGACCGATCCCACCGAGCTGCCGGCGGCGATCATCGCCCGGCTCCCCGTCCGCTACACCTTCGACAACCGCTACTTCAACGACACGTACGAGGGTCTGCCCAAGGACGGGTACACCGCCTGGCTGACCCGGATGGCCGACCACCCGAACATCGAGGTCCGGCTCTCCACCGACTACTTCGACGTGCGGGACCAGCTGCCCCAGGACGTGCCGACCGTCTTCACCGGCCCGATCGACAAGTACTTCGACTACGAGGCCGGCGAGCTGGGCTGGCGCACCCTGGACTTCGAGACCGAGGTCCTGCCGATCGGCGACTTCCAGGGCACGTCGGTGATGAACTACGCCGACGAGGACGTGCCCTACACCCGGATCCACGAGTTCCGGCACTTCCACCCGGAGCGGGACTACCCCACGGACAAGACCGTCGTGGTGCGGGAGTACTCCCGGTTCGCCACGAGCGGCGACGAGCCGTACTACCCGATCAACACCCCCGAGGACCGCGCCAAGCTGGAGCGCTACCGGGAGCTGGCCGCGAAGGAGGCCGCGGAGAAGCGGGTGCTCTTCGGCGGCCGGCTGGGCACGTACAAGTACCTCGACATGCACATGGCGATCGGGTCGGCACTCACCATGTTCGACAACCGGATCCGGCCCTTCTTCGACCAGGGCTCGTCGCTCGACGGTCGTCTGGAGGACTGATGCAGACGACCACCGCGCGCACCGACGGCGGCCGGCTTCCCAGGGGGAACCACCGGTGACGGATCCGCACGACCAGACCGGCGCGCACCGCGTCTTCGAGATCCTCCACGAGCCCGACTGGTTCACCGGCCTCTCGCAGCGCGAGGCCCGCCTGCTCGACGGAGCCCTGGCGTTCCACTGCCTCGCCCGTCCGGGCGAGCGGATCCGGGCCACGGTGCTCCGGACGGACGGGCCGCACCTGCCGTCCCTGACCGACCAGCGGACGGCCAGCATCGAGTGGCCCGACGACCGCGCGGTGGTCGGCACGATCGAGGCGCACGCCACCGGGCATCCCGCGTCGTCGACCGGTGTCGTGGACGTCGTCCTGGATCTCGGCGGCCCACCCGAGTCGCTGATGCGCAACGAGCAGCCACCCGGCCGGATCCACGCCGCCCGCAACGCGGTGCGCCGCCGGGTCCCGGTCGCCTTCGACGCCGCCCGTCAGCTGCGCACCGACCGGCTGGAGAACCGCCGGCTGTCCCGTCCGATCCCGCGGGTCGGCCGGCTGCACAACTCCGCCGTGGGCTCCTCCCGCGGCTCCACCAAGGCGGTGCTCTTCGGGCTGCACTGGCTGGAGCTGGGCGGAGCCGAGAAGTGGGCGACCGAGACGATCTCGCTGGCCCGCGAGGCCGGTCTCTTCCCGATCGTGCTCAGCGACCGGGCCTCGGGCCATCCCGACATCGTCCGGCCGGAGTACGACGACGCCCTGGTCATCCCGCTCACCCACCCGATGAGCGGCCCCCAGGAATCCCGGCTGCTGAGCCAGCTGTTCGAGCGGTTCGACATCCGGGGGGTGCACGTCCACCACTGCAGCTGGCTCTACCAGCGGCTGCCGTGGATCCGGGCCCAGTACCCGGGGACCGAGCTGGTCGACTCGCTGCACGTCCTGGAGTGGCGGACCGGCGGCTTCGTCGACATCGCACTCCGGCTGTCGAACGTCATGGACGCCCACCACGTCATCTCGCCGCAGCTGCGGGACTACCTCGTCGACCGCCAGGGCCTGCCGCGCGAGAAGGTCCAGCTGGCCACCCTGGCCGGCCTCACGGTGGATCCCGCGGCGACCGACGCCCGCCCCGTGCCCAGCCGCCAGGCCGGTGATCCGCTCACCATCGCCTTCGTGGGCCGGTTCACCCAGCAGAAGCGCCCGTACCTGTTCCTCCGGCTGGCGGCGCACCTGCTCGCCACCCACGGCGACCGGGTCCGCTTCGTCATGCACGGCGACGGGGAGCTGGCCGCCGAGGTCCGCTCCCACCGGTCCCGGCTCGGGCTCGACGGCGTCGTGGACCTGCGCGGCCCCGACCGGCCGGTGTCGACCACCCTGGCCGAGGCCGACCTGCTGGTCATCAGCTCGGACAACGAGGGCGTCACGCTCACCTCCTTCGAGGCCGACGCCCACGGCACCCTCGTGCTCAGCAGCGACGTGGGGTCGCAGGCGTCGGTGGTCCTCCCCGAGCTCCTGCTGCCGCGCGCACCCCTCGCCTTCCTCCGGGAGGCCGAGCGGACCGTCGCCGGCCTGCTGGACGACACCGCGCAGACCGGCGCGCTGCTGCAGCGCCAGCACGAGCGGGTGTCCGCTTTCGCCGCGCTCCCCGATGCCCGGGCCTGGACCCGGGAACTCTACGAAAGGTGGGCCTCGTGACCACGACCAACGTGGCCGCAGTCATCGTCACCTACAACCGGGCGGACAAGCTCGGCAAGGTGATCGAGCAGGTGCTGAACCAGGACCGGCCGGCCGACCAGGTGATCGTGGTGGACAACGCCTCGACCGACTCGACCGCCTCCGTCCTCGACCAGTACCGGGACCGCGAGACGGTCCACATCGAGCAGCTCACGGAGAACACCGGTGGCGCCGGCGGCTTCGCGCACGGCATGTCGGTGGCCTACGAGCGCGGCGCGGACTTCGTCTGGATCATGGACGACGACTGCTACGCCGACACCGACGCGCTGCGCCAGCTGCTGGACGGCCACGCGGCCGCCGAGAAGAGCATGGGCATGCGGTTGCCCTACGCCTGCTCGGTCGTGAAGTGGACCGACGGCGACGTCTGCGAGATGAACAACCCCGAGCCCACGTGGGACTGGGGCAAGCTCCTGGCCCGCGGCGAGCAGAGCGTGCTGGTGAACTCCTGCTCGTTCGTGTCGGTGATGTTCCCGCGCTGGGTGCTCACCCAGTTCGGTCTCCCCCTGGCGGAGTACTTCATCTGGTTCGACGACCAGGAGTACACCCGCCGGATCACCGCCGCGGGGCCCGGCGTCCAGGTGCTGACCAGCACGGTGACGCACGACCTCGCGGTCAACCGCGGCGTGAACTTCGGGGACGTCAACGACGCCAACATGTGGAAGTTCGCCTACGGCGTCCGCAACGAGGCGTCCTACCGCTGGCACCACGAGGACCCGTTCGCCGCCCTGCGGTTCGCGCAGCGGCTGTTCACGGGGCTCAGGGGCGGCAAGGTGCCGTGGCGGCTGCGTCGCGAGCTGGCGAAGAAGTTCGTCGAGGGCGTCCGGTTCGACCCGAAGCCGGCGTTCCCCCGCACGGTGCTCTGACCGGGTCACCCCCCGGCGCATGCGCAACGGAGCCCCTCCCGACCCGGGAGGGGCTCCGTTCGCATCTGCTGTCCGGGCGCGGGCCCGGGCCTAGCGGCCCGGTCCGGGCATGCTGAACCGTTCCCGCCGCCCGGCGCGCGTGAGCGCCAGCCAGTCGCGCAACCCGCGCACGTCGCGCCGGCTCAGGAAGAAGTAGCCGAACCGGATCAACTCCAGCGGGAACAGCCAGCGCATGCCCGGCTGGGCCATCAGGTAGCCGCGGTTGCGGTAGGTGAAGAAGCGCTTGGCGGCGTCCCCCGGGTACTGCGCGGACAGCCGTCCGCCGAGGATCGGGACGAACTCGTCGCCCCCCTGGGGATGGAGGTAGACCGCCCGCATGGTGGTGCCGAAGTGCAGCCCGGAGCGCTGGAGACGCCGGTGGATCTCGGTCTCGTCGCCGCGCAGGAACAGCCGGAGGTCCGGCACCCCGATGGCCCGGAACGCCGTCGCCCGGAACAGCGCGCCGTTGAACAGGGACGCGTACGACGGCAGGAACTCGTCCGGTCCGAACGCATCGACGCTGCCCGCCCAGCGCAGGCCGCGGCGGAGCGGGAAGGCCAGGCGGCGCGGGTCCGCCTCGTCGACGACCGCGGGTGAGACCTCGGCGAGCTGTCGTCCGTGCGCCTCCTCGAGCAGGATCTCCAGCACGTCCCGGCCCCCGGGCCGGCCGTCGTCGTCGGCGCACCAGACCCAGTCCGCCCCGAGGGACAGCGCGGTCAGCAGGCCCAGCGCGAACCCACCGGCGCCGCCGAGGTTCGTGCGCGAGGGCAGGTACACCGTCCGGACGTCGCAGCTCCCGACCACCGCCTCGGTCTCGGCATCGGCCCCGTTGTCGACGACGACGATCGCCCCGACCGGGCGGCTCTGCCCCGCGATCGCCTGCAGGCTCTGCCGGAGGAGTTCGGCGCGGTCACGGGTGACGATGACCGCGACGACGAGCTCGTCAGCAGCCGACGGCACCGTGGTCACGCGGCACCGTGCCCCTCGTCGGGATACGCCTCGGGCCCCTTGTAGGCGCGCAGGACGTCCTTCAGGGGGCCCTGCTGCTTGATCTGCCCGTGCTCCATCCAGATGGCGCTCGTGCACAGCCGCATGAGGAACTCGTCGGAGTGGGAGGCGAACACCAGGAGCCCGGCGCGGTCGACCAGGTCGCTGAGGCGGTCGCGGGCCTTCTCGAGGAAGGCCGCGTCCACGGCCCCGATCCCCTCGTCGAGCAGCAGGATCTCCGGGTCGATGCTGGTCACGACGCCGAGGGCGAGGCGGACGCGCATACCCGTGGAGTAGGTGCGGAGCGGCATGGCGAGGAAGTCGCCGAGTTCCGTGAAGTCGGCGATGTCGTCGACCCGCTTCTCCATCTGCTTCCGGGTCATGCCCAGGAACAGCCCGCGGATCATGATGTTCTCGTAGCCGGAGATCTCCGGGTCCATCCCGACGCCCAGGTCGAACACCGGGGCGACGCGTCCTTCGACGACGGCCGTGCCGCGGGTGGGCTCGTAGATGCCGGCGAGCAGCCGCAGCAGCGTGGACTTGCCGGCGCCGTTGTGCCCGACCAGGCCGACGCGTGCGCCGTGCTGGAGGTCCACGTTGATGTCGCGGAGGGCCTCGATGATCGGCACCTTGGTGTCGCTGCTGATGTTGCCGCCGACGACCCCGAGCACGGTCTTCTTGAGGGACCTGCTCTTGGCGTCGAAGATGGGGAAGTCGACCGACGCATCCCGCGTCGTGATGCTGACCACGGATCGTGCCTCTCTCTCGGCTGATCGGACGGGGACGTCAGACCCAGTAGGCGACGCGCGCCCGATAGCGGCGCATGACGACGAGCGCGAGCGTCCAGCCGACGACGGCGATCACCAGGACGACCACCCAGTGTCGCCAGTGCTGGTCGGCCCCGAGCATGGGCGCTCGGATGATCTCGAGGAAGTGGAGGAAGGGGTTGAACTCCGCCCACCGCGCCCGCTCGGCGATCGTCGGGTTGGGGCTGTTCAGGAAGTCGTCGTAGATCCAGACGATCGGGGTCATGAAGAACATCAGCTGGACGATGCTCTGGGTGATCGGCGTGAGGTCCCGGAAGCGGGTGCTCACGATCCCCGCCAGCAGCGCGATCCAGAGGCCGTTGAGCATCAGCAGGAGGAACGCGGGGATCGCGGCCAGCGACATCCACGTGAGCGGCTGCGGGAACACGATGAGCATGACCGCGTAGACGATCAGGTTGTGCACGAAGAAGAGGATCTGCCGCCAGACCAGCCGGTACACGTGCACGCTGATCGGCGAGGGCAGGTGCTTGATCAGGCCCTCGTTGGCGATGAACACCTCCGAGCCCTCGTTGATGCAGCCGGCGATGAAGCCCCACACGATGAAGCCGACGAGGATGTACGGGAGCTGCTCCTCCAGCGGGTTGCCGAACAGCCCCGCGTAGAGGATGCCGAGGGCCACCGCGGTGACCGCCATGCTGATGGTGATCCAGATCGGGCCCAGGAGCGAGCGCCGGTACCGCTGCCGGATGTCCTGCCAGCCCAGGTGCCCCCAGAGCTCGCGCTGGCGCCAGCCGTCGGCCAGGTCCGCCAGCGCCTTCCGCCAGGGGGACTCGGCCAGGGGCGTCGCTGCACTCACGGAGCCGACGCTACCTGCGTCCCCGTCAGGAGGACCGCAGGCACCGTTGTGACGGACGGTCCCCTTCTCCCCTCGCGACACGCGGACCCCAACGTGCCCACGCGTCATCCCCTCGGACTGCGGCAGCCCCGTGGCGAGAGGGACCGGCACGTCCGGTCGCGCCCGGACGGCGCACGACCGTGTGACGGCTGTGGCATCAGGCGACCGCAGTGGCCAGGTGGGCGCCGTCAGGGGCCGCGTGGAGCGCGACCCGTGTCGGAAAGGTCGCACCGGTCCGGCGTGGCTAACCTGGCCGCACCGACGCCCACAGAGCCACGACGAGTTGCGCGCCAGCGCCGTCCGCGGTCGTCGGGACGACGCTGGACATCGCCACCTGTGAGGACACCGTGAGCCGAGACCGGAACGAGCCGGACCGCCCCGCCGGGCGCCCACTCCCCCCGCGCCTCGACCCCCGCGCGGGTCGCCCCGCGCGCGCCCGGGCTGCCGGCGCTCCGGCGCCGGACGTCACCGGGCCCGGGCGCCAGGGGCGCGGGCGCGCCGCCCTGGCCGGCCGCCTGGTCGCCGGCGCCCTCTCGACCGTGCTGCTCACCGGCGCCGGGTGGGGGTGGTACCTGGGCCAGGTGGCCTCGGCGACGGTCAACCGCACGGATGCGATCCCGACCGCGGGCAACGACGGCACCAACGGCGCCGGCGAGGCGATGAACCTGCTGCTGGTCGGCAACGACAGCCGCAGCTCCCTCACGAAGGAGCAGCTCGCCGAGCTCAACGCCGGCACCGACTCGGGCACCAACACCGACACGATGATCCTGGTGCACGTGCCGGCCGACGGGTCGAAGGCGTCGTTCGTCTCCTTCCCGCGCGACTCCTGGGTGGATATCCCCGGCTACGGCGAGGACCGGCTGAACGCCGCCTACGCCTACGGCCGGATGAACGCCCCCGACGGCGCCTCCGAGGAGGTGAGGTCCGCACAGGGCTCCCAGCTGCTGGTGCAGACCGTCTCCCAGCTGACCGGCCTGCGGATCGACCACTACGCCGAGGTCGACCTGCTCGGATTCTTCGAGCTGTCGAGCGTCGTCGGCGGTGTCGAGGTCAACCTGTGCAAGGCCGTCGACGACCGCGAGTGGTCCGGTGCGTACTTCCCCGCCGGCGTGCAGACCATCAGCGGCGCCGACGCCCTGAAGTTCGTCCGCCAGCGCCACAACTACGGCCCCCAGGGCCGCGGCGACTTCGACCGGATCATCCGCCAGCAGGTCTTCATCGCCGGCGTGCTGCGCAAGATGCTCTCCGAGGACGTGCTGCTCGACCTGGGCAAGCAGCGGGAGCTGGTGCAGGCCGCCGCGGAGTCGCTGACCGTCGACAAGTCGCTGGACCTGCTGCAGCTCGCCGAGCAGATGCAGTCGGTGACCGCCGGGAGCATCGACTTCCAGACCGTCCCGAACGTCGGCACGGACGACGAGGACGGCAAGTCGATCGTCCGGCTGGAGGACGAGGACGCGCTGCAGGCCTTCTTCGCCGACCTCTCGGCCGAGCCCCAGCAGGAGGCCCCGGCCACCACCGAGGCGCCGAAGACCGTCGACCCCTCGACGGTGACGGTCGACGTCTACAACGGCTCGGGCACCTCGGGCCTCGCCGCGAAGGCCGCCACGTCCCTCACCGCGGCCGGTTTCACCATCGGCTCGACCGGCAACGCCTCCTCCATGGACCACGAGCTGACCGAGGTCCGCTACGCCGCCGGGGACGAGGCCCTCGCCACGACGGTGGCCGCCGCCATCCCCGGGGCCGTGGTCGAGGAGAGCGACGACGCCGCCGGCGGCACGGTCCAGCTGGTGCTGGGCAGCGACTTCAACGGCGTCGGTCAGGCGGTGACCCCGCCGGCCCCCGTCGAGCAGGTCGAGGGCACGGACGCCCGCACCGCAGCAGACACCACCTGCATCAACTGATGGCCGCCGCACCCGTCCTGCCCGCCGACCTGCTCGCGCAGGCGTTGCGCCGGTCGCCCGCCACCCCGCTGCTGACCTACTACGACGACGCCACCGGCGAGCGGGTGGAGCTGTCGGCGACCACGCTGGCCAACTGGGTGGCCAAGACGGCGAACCTCCTGCAGGAGGAGTTCGACGTCGGGCCGGGCAGCAGCGTGGCGCTGGCCCTGCCGGTGCACTGGCAGACAGCCGCAGTCCTGCTCGGGGTCTGGAGCTGCGGCGCGGCGGTCCTCGACACCGCGGCGGAGGACGACGGGCGGCTCGACGACGCCGACGTGGTGCTCGCCGCCCAGGACCGCCTGGGCCCGATCGAGGAACAGGGTGTCGAGGAGCTGCTGGGGCTCTCGCTGCACCCGCTGGGCATGGGCATGACCGGCTACGCAGGTGCCGCCCGCGACTTCGCGCTCGAGGTCCGGGCGCACGGCGACGTCTTCGCCGCCTGGTCACCGCCCCGGGTCGATGCGCCGGGCCTGGTGCTCGGCGGGCTGGAGCTCTCCCTCGGGGGCCTGGTCGAGGCCGCCGTCGAGCTGGCCGGCCGGCTGGGCATCGTCGAGGGCGACCGGCTGCTCATCGACGCCCGGGTGGCCGCCGAAGCCGGTCCGGTGGCCTGGCTGCTCGCCCCGCTGGCAGCCGGTGCCTCCGTCGTCCTGATCAGCTCGGTGGACGTGTCGCGCCTGGCACAGCGGGCGGCGAGCGAGCGGGTGACGGCTACCCTCGGGCAGCGTGTCGACGGTATCCGCGAGCTCGGTCGCGACGCCTGATCCGTCCGCCGCGCCACCGGCCGGCCGGGCGTCCTCACCGCGGTGACGTTCTCGGTCCTCGCCCACGACCCCGCCACCGGCGACCTCGGCATCGCCGTCTCCTCGTGCATCCTGGCCGTCGGCCGGGCGGTGCCCGCCGCCCGGCCCGGGGTGGGGATCGTCGCCGTCCAGGCGCGCAGCCGGCGGGGACTCGGGAACGCGCTGCTCGACCGGCTGGCGGCCGGGGAGGCCCCCGCCGCGCTGGTGCGGAGGTCCGCGCACTCGGCCGAGGACGCCGACCGGCAGATCGCGGTGCTCGACACGACCGGCCGGGTCGCCGCGGACACCGGGCGCGGCTCCTTCCCCGTGTGCGGCCACCTGGTGGGCCAGGGAGTCAGCATCCAGGGCAACATGCTCGTCTCCGACGACGTGCTGCCCGCCATGTCGAGGGCCTTCACCACCACGACCGGCGACCTGCCGGACCGGCTCCTGGCCGCGCTCGACGCCGGGCAGGAGGCCGGCGGGGACCTGCGCGGGCGCCAGTCCGCCGCCCTGCTCGTGATCGGCGCCGATCCGCCGACCGACGAGGACGACGGCGTACGGCTGGACCTGCGGGTCGACGACTCGGGCGACCCGGTGGCCCAGCTGCGGATGCTGCGCAACCTGCAGCGCGCCTACGACGAACGGGACTACGAGCACCTCGCCCTGTTCGCACCCGCCGGGGCCCGCGACCTCTACGCCGCGCTGGCCGCTTCCCAGCGGGGCGACCGGGACGCCGTGCGCCGCGCGCTGGAGGCGCTGCGTGGCCGGCCGGGGTGGTCGGCGTGGTTGAGCGCGATGGCCGGGGACAGCCGGCTGGCGGCGGTGTCGCGACTGCTCGGCTGATCGCCCGGGAGGTCAGAGCGGGGCGGCCGACCGGCTGTCGAGCGGCCGCGGTCCCGCCGCCACCGCGGCGGGACCGCGCCCGGAGGACGCCGTCCGCATCGCCCACCTGGTGAGCAGGAACGCGGCCGGCATGGTGATCGCGACCGCGACCGGCGGAGCCAGCTCCTCGGGCAGCAGCGAGGGCGCGACCAGCACCCACACCACCAGCATGCGCAGCACGATGGTGGTGCCGTTCGCGATCAGGTACCTCACCAGCGAGGACCGGGAGGTGGCGACCCCGAAGGCGTACCGGGCGTTGGCCACGTAGGCCACGAGCACCGCCAGGACCAGCGCCAGCGCGTTGGCCCAGAAGTACGGCATGGCCAGCAGGAACACGAGGTAGAGCCCCCAGTAGAGGCCCGTGTTCAGCGCGTTGACGAGCAGGAACCGGAGGAAGACGCCGACCTGCCCTCGCTCGGAGGTCACCGCCCGTCGGGCCCGTAGCCCCCACGCGCGGCGCGCACGAGGATCTTCACGAGCTCGAACTGCGCCCGCCGGCCGTGGATCTTGGTCGGGATCGAGCCGGCGTCCGGGTAGGCCCGGGTGACCGGCACCTCGAGGCAGCGGTACCCCAGCCGGGCCGCCCTGATCGGCAGGTACGCGAGCAGCTCGTACGTGTCGAACACCGAGCGCAGCGGCGCGACCCGCGGGTCCTCCAGGAGCTCCCGCGAGTGGGCCCGGAAGCCGTTGGTCGTGTCGGTGTAGCGACGCCGGGCCGCCAGCGACGTCAGCGGGGCGTGGAACAGCTTGATGGCGAGGTGCCGCTCGCGCGGGGTGTTGATCGCCTTGCCGCCGGGGACGTACCGCGAGCCCTGCACGAAGCCGGCGCCCCGGTCGAGCTCGTCGACGAAGCGCGGCAGCGCCGAGACGTCGTCCTTGCCGTTCCCGTCCACGGTGATCACGCCGGCGTAGCCCTCGGCCAGGGCGAATGCGAAGCCCATCCGCAGCTGCGCGCTCAGCTTCCCCTCGTCCCGCTTCACCAGCAGGGCGCGCACGCCCAGCCCGGCGAGCACGTCCGGGGCGTTGGACCCGTCGGTGCTCCCGCCGTCGGCGACGATGACGTCGAGGTCGAGGCCCAGGTCGCGGACCCGGGCCAGCTGGGCCAGCAGTCGCTCACCCTCGTTGATCACCGGGATGAGGACGCAGTAGCGGCTGGCCTTCTCCCGGAGGACGTGGACCTCCCCGCGGGGGACGGCCCAGCCGTTGTCCTGGCTGACGGTCAGGAGGTCGGTGCTCACGCGTACGTCTTCCTCACGAACTCGGCGGTGCGCCACACGGCGCCGGTCAGGTCGTCGTCACCGGGCGGCAGCATCTCGACGGAGACGTGGCCGGCGTAGCCCACGGACCGCAGGGCCTCGGCGATGGATCCGTGGTCCACCGGGCCGTCCCCACCGACGACCCCCAGCTGGGGGGCGCTGGCGTGCACGTGCGCGAGCACGTCGGCCCCGGCGCGCACCCGCTCCGGTGCGTCGTCCCCGGCGAGCAGCATGCAGGCGGTGTCCAGGTGCAGCCGGACGCCCGGCGAGTCGACGGCGCGGACGAACGCCGTGGAGGCCACGGCGTCGGTCAGGTAGTCGCACTTGTAGGCCTCGGGATTGGCCTCGATGCAGAAGCACACGCCCAGGTCGGCGGCGACGGCGCCGAGCCGGGCGAACAGCTCGACGGCGATCTCGTCGGCCTGCGCCGGCGGCAGGTCGCCCCGGCGCCGGTTGCCCGGCGACCCGAAGACGAGCCGCGTCGCACCGAGCGCCGCGGCCAGGCGCGCCATGCCCACCAGGTGGCTGTAGAGCCCCTCGCGCGCTTCGGCGTTCCCGAACAGCTGCAGCTCCGGCCGCTGGAACAGCAGCGACTGCAGGGCGACGATGCGCAGCCCCGACGACTCGATCTGCGCCCGCACCCGGGCCACCTCGTCGGCGGGCTGCGCGAGCGGGTCGGTCCACAGCCGCGTGGGAGCCACTTCCAGGGACTCGAACCCGCGAGCCGGCAGCTCCGGCAGGACCTGCGGGTCGAGATCCGCCGGCCAGGCCAGGTTGGAGAACGCCAGCCTCATGCCCGGGCCGCCACGAGCTCGCGACCCCAGACGGAGATGCCGGCCAGCACCTCGTCGGCCGAGCGCAGGTAGGAGCCCGGCCGGCCGGCCAGCTCGGCCGCGTGCGCGGTGCGCAGGTCGTAGGCCACCTCGGGCCGGTCGTCGCACCGGTAGTCGACCCCGAAGGACTCCCGCGCGACCTGCTCCGAGGTCACCGGCTCGGTGGCCAGGTTGACCACCGACAGCCCGGCGTCCTGCGCCAGCAGCACGTGGCCCCACAGGTCACGGACGTCGTAGAACTGGAACCGCGACGCCTGGTGGGCGAAGCGCGCCTCCGGCTGGTGGATCAGGTCGAACACCAGGTTCTTCTTGAGCCCCGGGCCGAACATGCCCGGGAGCCGGACGATGAGCGACTCGTCGAAGCGCCGGCTGACGAACTCCTCCAGCAGCGCGCGGTGGCGGCCGTACGCCTGGTCCTGCGCGGTGTCGGCCGGCGTCGTCTCGTCGGCTCCGCGGGAGTCGGCGTACACGTCGACGGTGGAGACCAGCACGCAGGAGGTGGCACGGCTGCGGTCGAGGGCGTCGATCAGCCGGCTGATGCCCGCCCAGTCCGCCTCGGGCTCGGCGTTCGCCCGCCACTTCTCGGCCGGGGCGCCGGCGCAGACGATCTGGTCCACGCCCGCCTCGGGCAGCTGGTCGATGTCGGTGCTGCGGAAGCGCGCCACCGGACGGACGCGGGGCAGCAGCGCGCCCCCGACGAAGCCCGTCCAGCCGACGAGCGCCCGCCGGCCGGCCGCCGTCACTGGCCGGCCCGCACGTGCTCGCGTCCGTTGACCGTCTGCCGGCTCACCGGCGGGTCGGCCAGGGGGCCCGCATCCCGGCCGGGCGCCGTGGCACCGGATCCCGGCGCCTCACCCGGTGCCGCCGCGTCGACGTTGAGCATGTCGCGGGCGGACAGCACCGAACTGGTCGCCTCGAAGGCGACCCGGTAGATCGGTAGCTCGTTGGTGGTCTCGTTCGACTGGAACATGAACTCGGCCATGATGGCGATGACCACGCTGAGCAGGAAGAACATGAAGCTCATCTGCAGGCTCATCGAGGTCCACCCCTCGACGGCACTGCCGCTGATCAGGCCGACCGCGACGACGTAGAGCGCGTACAGCAGGTTCGCCATGCTGGCCAGCAGTGCCAGCCCGACGGCCACCCGGAGCGGGCGCCCGCTGGCGTAGAAGATCGAGCGGACGACCTGCCGGAAGCTGCTGGCCGGCCGCGGCTGGGTGCGCTCCCCCGAGTCGTAGGGCATGACCGCCCAGGGGTAGCCGGAGATCGACGGGAGGAGACGGAGCACGCGGTCGCGGTCGCGGCGCGGCAGCCAGGCATCCAGCGCCGGTCGGCTGTACCCGCGCAGCCCCAGGCTCACGGTGGGGATGTTCTGCCCCATGCTCCGGCTGGCCAGGGCACGGCTGAGCCGCAGCGCCATCCGACGGCCGGCGGCCGGGCTGGCCTCCACCCCGACGACGACGGCGGTGTCCTCGCCGATCATCCGGGCGCACCGGACGATGTCCTCGGGGCGGTCGACGCCGAGCCGTGCGGTGACGACCACGTCGCCCAGCGCACCGTCCAGGCCGGCGGTGAAGGCCACCTCGTCCCGGACGTTGCGCATGAGCCCGACGACCTGGAGGTTCGGCTGCCGCTCCCCCAGTGCGCGCGCCCACGCCACGCGACCGCGGGCGCCGGGGAGCACGAGGACGACCTCGTGCACCGGGTAGGTGTCGGCGAGGACGGTCTCCAGCGACGCGAGGTGCTGCTCCACCTCGTCGAGGGGGCCCTCGGCGACCACGACGACGCTGAGGAAGGTGCCCTCCCGCTCCGGCGGGGCGGGCATGCGGACGACGACGTCGGCGCGCGCGGCTCCGGGCCGGTCACCGCCTCCGCCGGCCGTCGTGTGGGTCTCAAACAGCGTCACGGAGATGCTCCTCTGCCACTCTCAAGGCGTCGTTGATGTTGTCGATCTTGCTGCCGAGCAACGACAGCACGCGGCCACCCTCGGATCGGCGCAGGACGATGGGGCGGGCGTCGTCCCGGTCGCGCCGGGCGGGCACCGTCTTGACGCCCCAGATGGACTCCCGGTGCACCGCCTCGGCCAGCGCGGGCACGTAGCGGGCCGAGTCGCGGATCATCCAGTCGGCCCGCGTCGAGAGCCCGGCCCGCAGCGCAGCCGCCGCCTGGCCGTAGGTGGCGTAGGAGCCGTGCGGCGTGTACCGCACGTGGCTCAGGGTGTGGTACGGGGTGGACGGGAACGGCATCAGCGAGAAGTAGGGGCCGTCCATGACGGTGATCCCCTTGTCCTTCAGGCTGTCCGGCAGGTCCACCAGCGCCATCTCGCACGGCTCGCAGTGGAGTCCGGAGTAGCCGACGCCCGCCGGCAGGTTCTCGATGCCCTCACCGTAGGTGCACACCAGCACCCGGTCGGCCTCGAGCACCTCCCCCGACTCCAGGACGACGGAGGTCCCGGTCGGCTCCTCCACGACCCCGGCCACCGGCGTCCCCAGGCGGACCTGGACCCCGGTGTCGTCGAGCTCCTGCCGCATGAGGTCCCGCAGCAGGACCGCGTCGAACACCGATTCGCGGGTCACCCAGGACCCCTCGATGACCGCACGGTTGAACAGCCGGCTGATCGACGGCGGCGAGTCCTGCAGCGGGGCGCCGATGTAGTTGCACATCCGCTGGAACTTGCGGGCGTTGGTCAGGGACCCGCGGGCGATCGCGTAGATGCACAGGAAGTCGTCGACCACGCAGGACCGGTAGCGCTCCATGAAGGCCAGGTAGGAGGCCTGGCTCCGCCCGGCGGTCCGGAGCGACCGGGGGTAGTGGTAGCCCCCGTGCACCCGCGCCTGGTTGAAGTAGCTGGCGCCTCCGTGGAGGTCGGCGCGGGCCTCGAGGAGGACCACGCTCGCCCCTTCACGGGCCAGGTGCGCCGCGAGCGAGGTGCCGTAGAACCCGCCGCCGACGACGACGATGCGCTGCTGAGAGGCCACGACGGTCACCCGACTCCCTGGCCGACCGGCTGCCGGTCGTCGACCCGGGGCCCGGGCACGACCGGTGCCGCGGCCTGGTGCCGGGGCCAGTCACGACGGGGCGCCGCCTCCTCGACCGCGGCGTCCGCCAGCTGCGGCCAGGCGCGGTCCGCCACCGTTTGCACGCGGAGCGCGATCATCGCGAAGACGAGGGGCAGGAACGGCAGGTAGAAGACGATCGAGTCGATGTGCGCGTGGTGGATCATGTGCCCGTAGGCGAGCACGAGCCACGACATGCCGCCCACCAGGCCGAGGCCGGCCGACAGGGCCAGCCTGCGCTGCACGGCGGCGTCCGCCTGCCGTCCGCGCACCGCCTGCACGGCGATGAACGCGAAGACCACGACGAACGCCCAGATCGGGATCCCGTAGGCGGCCAGGCCGAAGCCGGTGCCCTCGGGGGCGGGGACCGCCACGGCGGGGTTGGTCAGGTAGTGGACGAGCTGGAAGGCCCAGAGGCCGAAGAGGCTGTCGCCCTGCACCAGCCACCCCCACAGCGGGTCGTCGACGCCACGGGCCCAGATCAGCATGTCGGCCGCATCGCTGGGCGAGAAGGTCCGCTCGAGGATGCGGGTCCGGATGATCGACGCGTCGCCGTACTTGGCCATCAGCTGGGCGACGTGCACGCCGACCGCGAGGACGAAGCCGACCAGACCGGTGGCCATGGCGAGCACCAGCCGGGAGAACAACCGCAGGTCGAGCCGGCCGCGGAACTCGTGGAACGCCACGCCGGCCGCCACACCGAGCAGCACGGTGCTGATGTACTCGTAGCCGCACAGGCACTTCAGGAAGACCAGCCCGGCGATGATCGCGCCGCCGCGGAGCCACTTGCGGCGGCCGCTGCCCAGCCGGTGCCAGACCAGCAGGGGAACGAGCGTGGGCAGCAGGAGCGTCCACAGCTGCCAGTAGGTGCTGGCGCCGAAACCGTTGGTCCAGAAGGACACGGAGAGCAGGACGAAGAGCACCGATGCGGCGCGGCCGCCCCACGCCCGCCAGACCGCGACGACGGCCGCGGCGAACACGGCGCCGGTCAGCATCGACGTGGTCAGCCGCAGCGCCTCGTAGAAGTGGTCCCCGGGGCTGAGCCAGTTCATGACCATGCCCTGCAGGCCGAACTGGCTGGCGTAGTTCCGCTCCACCCCACCCAGCTGCGGGAAGAGGGCGGACCCCGGGTTGAGCATCAGGTCGACGACCAGCGAGTCGGAATCCTCCTGGAACTCCGCCTTGTAGGTGGGGTCCAGGACACCCAGGAAGTCGAACCGGATCTGCAGCCCGAAGAACACGGTGGCGGCGAGCCAAGAGATCCGCTGGCGGACCGAACCGAGCACCAGCTCTGTCTCCTCTGCTGTGGCACGGGTGTCGACCCCGCTGGAACGCATGCACCGAGCGTACGTCGGTGGTTGCTCCGCGTCAGCGGATGCGGGCAGACTTCCGGACCCCATTCGTCACATGAGGACCCCATGGTCACACGGATCCCGCGCGCCCACCCGGGACGCCCGTGACGGCGGACGGATCCGTCCGTCACCGGGTCCCGCGTCGGGGGCCGCCGGTCAGTCCAGCAGCGTGAAGACGTTCCCGGCCCCGGCGACCTCGGGGTCCAGCGGCGGGCCCTCGAGGATGACGTTGACGAACTTCCCCTGGTCCTGCACCTCGTCGATCTCGCGGACCTCGCCGTCGGAGAAGCGGATCGCATCGGCGGCCCGCAGGTCCGCCAGGTTCATCTCCGTGGTGCGCATGAACAGTCCCGCGACGTCCCGGTGCACCCCGCGCTCCCAGAAATCGTCCGTGTGGTCCACCGGGGTGAGCCAGAAGCTGCTGAAGACGTCCTCGGTGTCGGCTTCCTCGGGGAAGGCGATGGCGGCCGCGGTGCAGGACTCCAGGACGGTCAGCGGCTCGGTCCCGGCCGAGACGTCCTTCGTCGACAGCACGGTCGTGCCCGAGCCCGGCGTCTGGACGGCGACGGGGAACTGGTGCTCGTCGGCTCCCGGGTCCAGCGCCATGAAGCCGAACGCGGACTCGGTCACCGCGATGTTGTTCTCCACCATGGTGTACGAGCGCGAGGAGCTCCCCGGCCCCTCGTAGCGCAGGGTCACCTCGTACAGACCGGCCTCCGGGGCGGTCAGCTCGATCTGCGACCCGTCCACGTCGCAGGGGACGGGCTCCCAGGTCGCGGGCTCGACCGGCGTCCAGTTCAGGGTGAGCGGCGTGCTCTGCTCGGGGGCGTAGGACTTGAAGAGCTCCCGGTAGAACCACCAGTTCGCGCTGACGTTCCAGGTCGACCAGATGCTGGCGTCCGGATGGGTCGTCACGACCAGCGACGGCCGCTCCGCCATCCGGTCGGCGAACACCTGCCGCTGGCTGCCCACGGCAGCGATGATCGAGTCGACCGGCAGGGTGAGGTTCGGGCCGTTCACGGCGCCGGCCAGCCCCATGTACTCCTCGACCACGTCGGTCCGCCCGGCCACCTCCTCGAGCTGGTCGAGGAACGCTTCCGGGACGTACCCGTCGAGCTGCGGCTCCCAGACCTGCGCCGGGTCCGCGGCCAGGGCCCGTTCGGTGTTCCAGTTCGCCCGCAATGAGGCCGCCACGGCGACCAGCAGCGCCGCGACCGTGCCGGCCACGAGCGCCGTCCGGGCGAGCGTGCCGACGCGGCCCCGCCACCAGGCCCGGGTGCGGTCGTCCCTCTCCAGCAGCCAGACCACCAGCCGCGCGGCAGCGACCGCGGTGGTCACGTACCCCCACAGGACGAAGGACCAGAAGTAGCCGCCGCTGTGCCCGCCGATGGTGGCGGCCAGGCCGCCGGCCAGCACGGAGGCGCCGGTGAAGGGGATCAGGAGCGCGCCGAGGTCACGGGACCGGAGCCCGTAGACCGTGGCGGCCACCAGGACGAGCAGGGGGTACACCGCCTGCTCGCCCCACATGATCGAGAACAGGTCCCCGGCCGAGTACACCCGGTCCTCGCGAGCCCACGGCCCGAAGTACCAGAACTGGTCCTGCCGCACGTCCACGAAGTTGTAGGTGACCAGCGCGGGGAAGTGCCCGGCGGTCGCGGCGAAGCCGGACACCAGGTAGCCGACCAGCGCAGCGCCCCACAGCGCGACCAGTCCCCGCAGCCGCGGGGTGAGCCGCCAGCGCAGCACGTGGAAGGTCACCACGACCAGGACGACGCCCCCGGACACCAGCCCGTAGTCGTTCGACCAGAGGGCCGCCACGACACCCGCGGCGGTGCCGACGACGGCGGCGCGCCACGTGCTCCACCGCGGGCGGAGCACGAAGAAGGCGACGGCGGCGAGCAGGTAGGGCGCGATCGCCCGGATCGGCCGGAGGCTGTTGCCCGGCATCGCCGCGGTGCTCAGCAGCCCGTCGGCGATGCCCCACAGGCCGGGGCGGACCATGGCGGCGCCCACCAGCACGGCCGGCACGGCGGCACCCCAGAGCAGCGCCCACACCGGCCGGCGGCGGAAGAACAGGGCGGCCAGCAGGCCGACGAGCAGCTGGAACGCCAGCATCGTCATCAGGTAGGACGCGAACGTCGACGCGGTGAGCGAGCCCCCCATGGCCACGAAGGCCGGGAACAGCACGGCGACCGGACCGATGCCCAGGTACGGGAAGAAGTCCCTGCCCGGCCACTGCCCCTCCGCCAGCCGGAACAGGCCGCTGGCGGTCTGGAAGGCCCCGTCCAGGTGGAAGGTCGGCACCGCGTGCATGGCCTGCAGTGCGTGCACGACCGGGACCACGAGGACCAGGAGCGACAGCAGCAGGAGGCCGATCAGACGGGCGGCCGGCCGACGGGAGAAGCCGCCGGCCGCGGACGCACCGGCCGCGGATGCGCCGGCCGACGGCTCGTCCCGACGGGCCGACTCGTCGGCCGGCGCCGCCGACTCCCGGGTGGTGGTGCTCTCGACCATCAGCGGCGTGCCGTTCCCTCGTGCGTGACTGAGCGACCGCACCGGCGAGTGCCGAGGCCGCGGAGACCGTTCTGCCCGAGGACTGTAGGCGGCGCCGAGCCGGTCCGTCGTCGGCGCCCGGTCACTTCAGCGTGACGAGCTGCTGACCGGCGGTGGTCACCGTGATCGTCCCGCCCTGGAAGTCCATCCGGCGGCCACCCGACACCGCGTACTCGTCCGAGGTCGGGTAGCCCAGCTGGCCTCCCTCGTAACCGGCCCGCGCCCAGGCGTCGTAGAAGCCGCCCCGGATCGGGTGCGCCCCGCCGTCCGGCGACCAGTAGACGCCGCCGCCCTGGAAGAGCGACATCGCACCGCCGGTCAGCGCGATCTGGTCGGTGACCGGGAGGCCGAGGTAGCCGTACTCGTACCCGGTGCCGGCCCACGCGGCGCGGATCGGTCCGCGGACCACGTGGGCTCCGGTGGCCGCCGACTGGTAGATCGATCCCCGCTGGAAGTGCTGCACGAGGCCGCCGCCACCGGCCGCGGTGCGGAACGCGTCGACCGTGGGCAGCCCCAGGTCGCCCGCGGCCCCGCCCGACCGGGCCCAGGCCTGGTCGAGGACGGCAGGCACGCTGTGCGCCCCGGTCCCCTCCGACCAGTAGATCGAGCCGCCCTGGAAGGTGGCGACCGTCCCGGTGCCGCCCGGCGCCGCGGTGGCGTCCGCCGTCGGATAGCCGAGCGGCCCGTTCTCGTACCCCTGCGCGGCCCAGGCCGTGTAGGTGGGGCCGGACACGTTGTGCAGACCGGTCCCGGCCGACCAGTAGAGGTTGCCCCGCTGGAAGTGGGCCGCCCGCCCGCCGGTCGCCGTCGTGAACTCGTCCGTGGTGGGGAAGCCCAGCGCGCCACCCGGTCCGCCCCGGGCGGCCAGGTCGGCGGCCAGGTCGGCGCCGAGCCAGCGGCCGCCGGTGGCCGGGGAGACGTAGATGCTGCCGCCCTGGAAGTCGCTCTGCTGCCCGCCGGCCACCGCCTGCACGTCGCTGATCGGGTAGCCGAGGCGGCCGGTCTCGTAGCCCTGCCGCGCCCAGACGTCGTAGGCCGTGCCCCGGATGATCTGCGGGTTGGTCGTCGACGATGCGTAGATGGCGCCCTGGGCGAACACCTGGAAGGTGCCGGTCCGCGTCCGCCCGACGTCCGAGGCGGGGAAGCCCAGTGCTCCGGACACCCCTCCCGCGGTCAGCCACTTGTCCCGGAACGCACCGGTCACGACGCGGGCCCCGTGGGCGGACGACTGGTAGATCGACCCACCGGCGAAGTCCTGGTAGCTACCCCCGGTGACCGACGTCTGCGGGCCGATGGGCATGCCCAGCACACCGGTCTCGTAGCCCGCCCGTGCCCACGCCTCGTAGACGGGCCCACGCAGCGCGTGTCCCCCGCCGGACGGCGACCAGTAGATCGCCCCGCCCTGGAAGACGCTGAACTCGCCGGAGGCCAGGGTCCGCACGTCGCTGACCGGGAAGCCCAGCGGGCCGCCCTCGTAGCCCTGACGGGCCCACGCCTCGTACACCGGGCCGCGGATCGACCAGCCGCCCGTCGAGGCGGACCAGTAGATGGCCCCGCCCTGGAACGTGCTCACGTAGCCGCCGGGGATCTGCGCCTCGTCCCCGGTCGGGAAGCCCAGCCAGCCCGTCTCGTACCCGCGCTTGGCCCACGCCTCGTAGATGCCGCCCCGGATGAAGTGCGCCCCGGTCGCCGGCGACCAGTAGATGGCCCCGCCCTGGAACAGCTGCAGGTAGCCCCCCGGGAGCACGACCTCGTCGCTGGTGGGGAACCCGAGCAGGCTGTACTCGTACCCGAGCAGGGACCACTTGGCGTAGATCCCGCCGCGGATGGCATGGGCACCACTGGCCTGGGACCAGTAGATGGCTCCGCCCTGGTACGGCTGGAGGCAGCCGCCGTCCCTCGCCGTGCAGGTGACGTCCCCGGTCGAGGTGCCCAGGTAGCTGGTCGAGCCCCCCATGGCGAGGTACTTCTCGGCGACCGCGGCCCCACCGCTGTGCTGCGTCGAGCCGAACCAGTCGGTGAAGTAGCTGTAGAAGTTCCGGTTGCCGTAGGACGAGCAGCTGTCGCCGGTCCCGTAGCCGGCGTTCAGGGACGCCTGGTTGGGGACGTACGGGGTGTAGTTGTAGAGACCGGCGGTGGCCTGGTTCTCGATGTAGATCGTCCGGCCGCCGCAGCCGGGGTTGTTGGGGTAGTGGGCGATGTAGTTGTTCATCCGCGCCACGTAGCCGTACTTCGTCGGGGTGGCCTGGTAGTTCTTGAACTGCCGTGCCGCCATGTAGACCTGGTTGTAGAAGCCGTTGTAGGTGGCATCGCAGGTCCCGCCGGTGTTGTCCGGGCAGCCGTAGCCCATGGCGCGGCTGTAGGACTTGGTGGTGGGGCTCGTCGCCGTCACCAGGCCCATCTCCTTCTGCAGGGTCACCAGCAGCACCTGGGGATTGATGCCGCAGGCGGAGGCGACCTTGGAGATGATCGACGCCGCGCTCTCCCAGGCCGAGCCCGTGTAGGTGCGCGGACAACGGCTGTCGGCGTTCCGGGTGTACGTGGCCATCCCGTAGCGGCTGAGGCACATGCTGCCGGCCGTGCAGTTCCGCCCCTTGAGGTCGAGGAAGTTCTGGATCTGGGCGGCGTTCATGGACGACGTGTCGTAGAAGACCCCGTCGGAGATGATGTTGGCCGGGTTGAACCGGCCGAGGTCGGCGGCGTTCGTGAAGCCCTCCGGAGGGGTCTCGCGCTGGGCGCCGACGAGCAGCATCGTCAGCATCGCAGCGAGGCCCACCGCCATCAGGAGGACACGTACCGGACGGGTGCGGGTCACGGGACCACCACCGAGAACGTCTGCGACTCGCCGTCCGCCGCCGGTGACTCGTAGCTGACCAGCGCGGTCCACTCCCCCGCGTCCATGTCCTCACCGGGGACCGACATGCGCCCGCAGGTGGTGGTGCTCGCGTCCGCGACCCCCTTCGAGGAGGCGGTCAGCTCGGTCAGCCCCTGGGCCACGGTCAGGGTGCACGTCCCACCGGACTCGATGATGCCGGCCACGACCGCGCCGACGACGACCGACGAGGAGTCGGGGTCCCAGCCGGAGTAGGTCTGCCGCACCAGGACCCCGATCGGGTCCTCTGCCGGAGCCGGGGCGCTGGACGAGGCCGTGGCCTGCGGCGTCTCCCCGCCGGCGCCGGTCGACCCGTCCGAGTCCGAGTTCTGGGGAGCCTCGTCGGTCCCCGCAGCCACCTCGGGTGTCGTCGAGCCGCCGGCGGCGGAGCTTCCGGTGGACTCCGCGTCCGCGGCGTCCGAGCCCACCGACCGAGCGGCGAACGCCACCCCGACGACCACGGCGGCGGCCAGGGCCACGAACACGGCCCAGCGCACGATCTTGACGGACGAGGACATCCACACTCCCAGGGGCGAGCGACGAGCGAACCGGCGCTCGTGTGCCGGTTCTCGCTGGCGGGCGGACCGTCGGGATCCGCGCCGTGGCCGCGGTCGGGACTTTAGGTCACCGAGCGATCACGCTGTGGGAGGACACGGCTGCGTCAGCACGTCCTGTGGGAGAGACGACGCACACCCCGAGGCGGTCCCTGGCGTCCCGCCCAACCGGCCCGAGCCGCGTCGCCGGCCACGGGGAACGGTCAGTCGTCGTCCGGAGCGGCGTTCGACAGGACGACCAACTGGCGGAGGCAGTGGTCGCGCAGCGGCTCGGGGAAGCCCTCGGCCAAGCGGTAGAACACGACCCGCCCCTGCTTCCGGTTGGTCACCAGTCCGGCGGTGCGCAGCAGCCGCAGGGCGTAGCCGACGGCGTCCTCGTTCACCTCCAGGGCCAGCGCCAGGTCGCCGACGCAGAGCTCCTCCACCACGTCCAGCGCGAACAGCACCCGGGCCCGGGTGGGGTCGGCCATCAGACTCAGCACGCTGGTCAGCCGGGCGGCCTCGTCCCGGCCGGGGAGCCGCGCGCGGGCATGCGCGACCCGCCCGGGGTCGACCGGGTGCGCGTGCAGGGAACCAGACATCGAGGGACACCTCCGGCGTCGCCGGTACCCGGACGCGTCCACCGGTAAGCCGCGCCACCCGGCGGGCGTCGCGTTTATCCGTACGACCGTACGGGCATGCGGACCGGCGCCCCGGTCCCGCGGCGCCGCGGTCCGCGCGCCGGGACGGTGCAGCCGTCACCCTGGGACGAGGGCGGAGCCGTGACGGCGGCCGCGCGACGACGCGTGGAGCCGCGCACACCCGACGAGAGAGTGGAGACCGGACCCATGGCGGCGAAGCAGGACCACGAGGGCGACCAGCACCAGCAGGGCGGCGGCAAGATGTCGCACCAGACGAAGATGTACCTGCGCTTCGCGGCCATGATCAGCACGTCCATGGTGGTCATGTACTTCACCATGTTCGCCGGCACGTGGGAGTGGGACCACGTCCGGTTCAGCGAGAGCCGCGTCTTCATGGCGCTCACCATGGGCGGCACCATGGGGCTGATCATGCTCGGCTGGATGCTCAACATGTACAAGAACGTGAAGGGCAACATCGCCATCGTGGCGGCGAGCCTGCTGCTGCTGGGCGGCGGCATCGCACTCGACCGCAGCCAGGTCCTCGTGGACGACGTCAACTGGATGAGCGCGATGATCCCGCACCACTCGCTGGCCATCACCCGGTCCGAGCGAGCCGACATCGACGACGTCCGGGTGTGCCAGCTGGCCGTCGAGATCATCCGGGCCCAGGAGCGGGAGATCGCCGAGATGGAGTGGCTGATCCAGGACATCGAGGAGAACGGCGAGGCCGAGACCCTCGAGGAGGCGCAGGCCCGGCCCGTCCCCGAGTTCGAGGGCTCCGCCCTGCGCGACTGCCCGACGGGCTGAGCCCTGGGAGTCCCGGCGCCGGGGAGCCGCCGGGGGGGGGGGGGGGGGGGGGGGGGGGGGGGGGGGGGGGGGGCGGGGGGGGGGGGGGGGGGGGGGGGGTGGGGGGGGGGGGGGGGGGGGGGGGGGGGGGGGGGGGGGGGGGGGGGGGGGGGGGGCGGGGGGGGGGGGGGGGG
>NZ_JBJHAM010000024.1:0-50663 GCF_054051035.1 Blastococcus sp. SYSU DS0619
CGGCGGCCCCCCGCCCCCCCCCCGCCCCCCCCCCCCCCCCCCCCCCCCCCCCCCCCCCCCCCCCCCCCCCCCCCCCCCCCCCCCCCCCCCCCCCCCCCCCCCCCCCCCGGGCCTGTCGCGTTTCCCGGCGCGTCGGATCACGATGCGTGTCCGTTCCGTCACCTAGCATTCGGGGGGCGCGTCGCACGCGCGCACCGCAGGCCGACACCCGGGGGAACGGTATGGCGGACCCGGACCGGGGTCGGCGCGACGGGGACACCCACCCGACGGCGCAGTGGGGCGGCGTGGCCGAGCCGGACGTGCTGCCGTTGCTGGGCCGGCCGCCGGTGCCGCCGGTGCCCGACCGTGCGGCCCGGCACCGCCACGTCCCGCTCCCCGCGGGCGTCGGCAGCGGGATCGGCACCGCCGGCTCCCCGGCCTTGCGGCCCTGGGACGACCGGCCGGACGACCAGGTCTGGGACGACCAGGCCTGGGACGAGCAGCCGGACGACGAGCTCTGGGACGACCGGCCGGACGACGACGAGCTCTGGGACGACGGGAGCGGGGAAGCGGCCGACCGGCGCCGCGGCGCCTCCGCCGGGGACCGCGTGCGCGGCGTCGTCCGCGGGGTCGGCGAGCTGCTGGTCACCTGCGGGCTGGTCCTGCTGCTCTTCGTCGTCTACGAGGTCTACGTCACCGACTTCCTCACCGACCGCCGCCAGGACGAGCTCAGCGCCGAGCTGCAGGACCGGTGGGCGGACGCGCCCGCGGACGCCGGGCTGGTCCAGGTGGAGATCGGGGACGCCTTCGGCGTCCTGCGCATCCCGCGGCTGGGCGAGGACTACGCCCGCGTGATCCTCGAGGGCACCACCGAGGGGGAGCTGTCGCAGGGCCCCGGCCATTACGAGGGCACGGCGATGCCGGGCGAGCCGGGCAACGTGGCGCTGGCCGGCCACCGCGTCGGCAAGGGCTCGCCGTTCCTGGAGCTGGACCTGATGCAGCCCGGTGACCCGATCGTCGTGGAGACGGCCGACAGCTGGTTCGTGTACCGGGTGCTCGGCGACCCCGCGACCGGCGACCTCTTCGCCGACCCCAGCGGCATCCCAGGACGCCAGATCGTGCGCCCGGCCGACGTCTCGGTCATCGCGCCCACGCCGAACCAGGCCGCCGGCGTCGCGCCGACCGGCTCCTACCTGACCCTCACCACCTGTCACCCGCGCTTCTCCGCGCGCCAGCGGCTGATCATCCACGCCCGGCTCGACGGCGCCGCCATCCCGAAGGCCGAGATGCCCGACGGCCCGCCGGCGCTGCGCGAAGGCTGACCCGAGCTCCCCGGAGGACCCATGTACGGCTGGATCTGGCGGCACCTGCCCGGTGGCAGGGGCCTCAAGGCGCTGGAGTCGCTGGTGCTCGTGGTCGCCGTCTGCGCGCTGCTGCTGTTCGTCGTCTTCCCGTGGGTCGAGCCGCACCTGCCCTTCAACGACGTGACGGTGGACTGAGGCGCCTTCCTCAGCGCGGGAGGGCGGTGAGGACGGCGTCCAGCACCCGCCCGGCCCCGAAGCGGACCACGTCGTCGGCGACGAGCCCGGTCTCGGCGGCGGCCGCATCCACCGCCGCCCGCGCCTCGGCGTCGTCCAGGCCCCCGGTGTTCAGCGCGACGGCGGCGACCCGCGCGGGGCGTACCCAGCCGGCGGCCTGCTCGTAGCCGCGCACGATCTCGGCCAGCGGGGGCAGGGCGGTGCCCGGGTAGTCGGCGACGGCGGTCCGCCCGGCCCGGTGGCACAGCACGAGGGCGTCGGCCGACGAACCGTGCAGCAGGCCGAGCGTCACCCCCGAGTAGGCCGGGTGGTAGATCGAGCCCTGGCCCTCGAGCCAGAGCAGGTCGCCCCGGGTCGCGCCCTCGCGCACCAGCCGGTCGGCCGCCCCGGCGACGAAGTCGGAGATGACGTGGTCCACGGCCATGCCCCAGCCGGAGATCGCGACGCCGGTCTGCCCGGTGGCCACGAACACCGAGCCGAGCCCGCGGTCGCGCGCGGCCCGGTCCAGCTCGAGGACGACGCTCATCTTCCCGATCGCGCAGTCGGAGCCCACCGTGTGCACGACGCGGGCCGCGATCGGCTCGGCGAGCGGGACCCCGAGGTCGCCGGGGACCGCGCGCAGGTCCCGGATCGCGACCCCGGCCGCCCGGGCCGCCGCCGCGAGCTCCGGGTCGGCGCCCAGATCGGTGTGCAGCCCCGCCTCGACGTGCATCCCTAGGCGTAGCGCGGCCAGCAGCACCTCCCGCCAGGTGGCCGTGAGCCGGCCACCGAGCGGCGCGACGCCCAGCAGCACCGTCGTCGCGCCCAGCTCCCGGGCGGCCGCGACGTCGGCGACCACCGGGGCGGGGGAGGCGCAGAAGGGGACGACGTCGACCGCGCGCCGCCCGGCGTGCGCGGCGTCGATGACGCACACCACCTCGCGGGTGCCGTAGCGCAGCACGCCGTGCGCGGTCTTGGCGTAGGACTCGGCGAGCTGCCCGCCGGTGAGGACCGCCAGGCGTTCCCCGCTCACGCCGCCTCCTCCGCGACGAGCCCGAGACCCGGTGCGTCCGGCAGCACCAGCCGCCCGTCGGTGAGCCCCAGCCCGGTGAACGGCTCGTCGCTGATCAGCAGGTGGCCGTCCAGGTCCACGAGGTCGGCCAGCGCCCCCAGCTGGGCGGCCTGGGCGATGCCGAGCTGCGACTCGATCATGCAGCCCAGCATGACCCGCAGGTCCAGCGCGGCGGCGGCGGCCAGCATGCGCTGCGCCTCCCGGATGCCGCCGCACTTGGCCAGCTTCACCACGATGCCGTCGGCGTAGCCGGCCACCGCCGGCACGGAGGCGAGGTCCCGGCAGCCCTCGTCGACGAAGACCGGCAGCCGGTCGGGGAGCTCGCGGTACCGGGCGAAGGAGTCGACGTCGGCCGCGGGGAAGGGCTGCTCGACCATCTCCACGCCGAGCTCGCGCAGGCGTGGCGTGAGCTCCCGGGCCTGCTCGAACGTCCAGCCCTCGTTGCCGTCGATCCGCAGCCGCGCTCCGGACACCGACCGGATCGCCGCCAGCCGCTCCAGGTCGCCGGGGCCGCCGACCTTGACCTTGTAGACGGCGAAGCCCGGGGCCCGCCGCACGCGGGCGACGGTGTCCGCCACCGACGAGATGCCGATCGTGAAGCTCGTCGGCGGCGCGACGCCGTCCAGGCCGAGGAGCCGCCACACCGGCAGGCCGTACCGGCGGCCCACCCAGTCGTGCGCGGCGCCGTCGAGGGCCATCTTCGCGCCCTGGGGTCCGTCCCAGGCGCGCAGCCGGCGGGCGATGCCCTCGAGGTCGCGCAGGTCGTCGCCGAGCAGGGCGGCGCCGTCGGCGGCGACGGCCTCGGCCATGGTCGCCACCGACTCGCCCCAGTACGCCACCGGCGCCCCCTCGCCGGACCCGCGGACGCCGCCGTCGTCGACGGTGACGACGAGGACCTCCTCGGTGTCCACCGACGACCGGGCGATCGTGAAGGTGTCGCGCAGGTGCAGCGTCATGGGGCGGCAGGTGAGGTCCACCCGGGCAGTCTCGCGGGTGCGGGACCGCGTTGGCCCGGACGGGGCCCTACCGGTTGCGGCCCAGGCTGTCGTGGCTGGTCACCCAGTCGCCGGCCAGGATCGCCGAGGTCAGCGAGATGTCACCGGCCAGCACGACACCGGCGCAGATCTCGGCGAACTTCTGCACCTTGTCGGCGCCGTAGCAGCCCAGCACCTCCAGGCACTCCCGCTGCGTGGGCAGCCCGGTGCCGCCGCCGTAGGTGGCGACGATGAGCGAGGTGAGCGTCGTCGACCAGTAGTAGTCGCCGTTCTCCAGCAGCTGGGTGTACGTGACCCCGGAGTGCGACTCCGCCACGTTCGCGGCGTCCTGCCCGGTGGCGATGAACATCGCGGTCAGGCCGTTGGCGGCGTGCGCGCCGTTGTAGGCCGCGCCGGACATGAAGGCGCCGGCCATGCCGATCTGCCGGTACTCGAACAACTGCCGCGTGCCGACGCCGGTCACCCGCCGCAGCACCTCGTCCGGGATCGTCACCTCGGCGACGACGCGCTTCCCCCGGGTCATGAGCATGTTGATCTGCGAGTGCTTCTTGTCGGTGTCGATGGCGCCGGAGAGCACGTAGCGCGGGTGGTCGGGGTGGTTCTCGCGGATCCACTCGCAGGCGGCCAGCGTCGCCTTGCCGGTCATGTTCTGGCCGGCGGCGTCCCCGGTCGTGTAGTTGACCCGCAGGTAGCGCAGCGGCCCGATCTGGTGCTGGCCGATGTAGGTGAGCCGCCCCGAGCGGGTGGTCGACTCGGCCGCCGCCCGGATGCCGTCGAGGTTCTCGTCGACCCAGCGGCCGAACTCCCTGGCCGCCAGCGCGTCGTCCAGCACGAAGGCGGGCGCGCGCTGCATGTGGTCGTCGACGACGGTGGTCCGCACGCCGCCGCACTCGCCGATCAGCCGCATCCCGCGGTTGTAGCTGGCCACCAGGGTGCCCTCGGTCGTGGCCAGCGGGACGAAGAAGTCGCCCTGGGCGTGCTCGCCCCGCATGGTCAGGGGCCCGGCCAGGCCGATGGGCACCTGGGCGACGCCGGTGAAGTTCTCGACGTTGCCCGGCAGGACCGACGGGTCGATGGAGTAGCGGCCGACGTGGTCCAGCCCCGCGCCGGTCTGCTCGGCGACGAAGGCCTGGCGCTTGTGCGCCATCTCGTCGGTGTAGTCGTGCTCCCGGTCGCGGGGGATGCGGGCGCGGTGCGTGGAGTGGACGTCGGTCATGGAGCACCTCTCCGGGGCGACGGTGTGACAGCTCGATTGTGAGCTGGATCACCCCGTTCCGCAGGTCCACCGGCGGATATCGAAGCGGCAACGATCGCCCGGGTCCGGGTCGCCAACCTGCGAGGACGGGAGCAAGGTCGAGGGACGACCTGCCCCGACCCCGGAGGTTCCCGTGCGCACCACCCGACTCCTGTCCCTCGGCGCCGTCGGCGCGCTGACCCTCAGCGCGTGCAGCGGTGGAGGGGAGAGCGTCGACACCGGTGGCGGTGGCGGCGGGGGCGGCGACGACGTCCTGGTGGCCGCGGTGAGCGCGCAGCCCGACCAGTTCGACCCGCACGTCACGAGCGCCTACCCGAGCTTCCAGGTGCTGGAGAACGTCTACGACACCCTCGTCGTCCCGAACCCCCAGGACCTGACGATGGAGCCGAGCCTGGCGACCGACTGGGAGGTCAGCGAGGACGGGCTCACCTGGACGTTCACCCTGCGCGAGGGCGTCACGTTCCACGACGGCAGCGAGTTCGACGCCTCGGACGTCGTCTACTCGTACAACCGGATCATCGACGAGGAGCTGAACAACTCCTACCGGTTCGCCACCGTCGAGAACGTCGAGGCCGTCGACCCGCAGACCGTCGAGATCACGGTCAGCCAGCCCACGCCCAACCTGCCGGCGCTGATCGGCGCCTTCAAGGGCATGGCGATCCTGCCCGAGGGCGCGGCCGAGGAGTACGACCTCACCACCGAGGCGGTGGGCACCGGGCCGTTCACGCTGGAGAGCTCCGACGCCAGCAGCACCGAGCTCGCCGCCTACGAGGACTACTGGGGCGGCGCGCCGAGCATCGGCGGCGTCGAGTTCCGCTACATCACCGAGCCGGCCGCGGCGCTGACCGCGCTGCAGAACGGCGAGGTCCAGTGGACCGACAACATCCCGCCGCAGCAGATCGAGTCGCTGGAGGGTGACGACGCCGTCGAGCTGGCCACCACGCCCAGCGTCGACTACTGGTACATGTCCATGAACTACGACCGGGAGCCCTTCGGCAACCCGCTCGTGCGGCAGGCGATCGCCACCGCGGTCGACCGCGGCGCGGTCACCGAGGCGGCCCGGTTCGGGGCGGCGCAGCCCAACCAGACCGCCATCCCCGAGGACAGCTTCTACTACTACGACTACACGCCGTTCGACGCGAGCGTCGAGGAGGCGGAGGCGCTGATCCAGCAGGCCGGCGTCCAGACGCCGATCACGATGGGCCTGATGGTCACCGACGAGTTCCCCGAGACCGTCACCGCCGCGCAGGTCATCGCCAGCCAGCTGGAGCCGATCGGGATCGAGGTCGACGTCCAGACCGTGGACTTCGCGACCTGGCTGGACCGGCAGAGCCAGGGCGACTTCGACGCCTTCATGCTCGGCTGGCTCGGCAACATCGACCCGTTCGACTTCTACCACGCGCAGCACATCACCGACGGCTCCAGCAACTACCAGGGCTACAGCAACCCGCAGGTCGACGAGCTGCTGACCCAGGCGTCCACGGAGACCGACGAGGACACCCGCAAGGAGCTCTACGACCAGGCGGCGCAGCTCATCGTCGACGACGTCTCCTACCTGTACCTGTACAACCCCGACGTCGTGCAGGCCTGGGCCCCGGGGCTGTCCGGGTACGAGATCCGGGCGGACAAGGCCATCAACTTCGAGGGTGTGGAGCTGCCCTGACCCGATACCTGGTCCGGCGGGTCGGCCAGTCCGCGGTCGTCCTCGCCGGGGTGAGCGTCATCGTGTTCGCCCTGGTGCACCTGGTACCGGGCGATCCGGTGCGGCTCGCGCTCGGCACGCGGTTCTCCCAGGAGAGCTACGACGCCCTGCGCGAGCGGTCGGGGCTGGACCAGCCACTTGTCGAGCAGTTCTTCACCTGGTTCGGCCGGGCGCTCAGCGGCGACCTGGGGGTGAGCTTCCGCAGCGGCGAGACGGTGACCTCGCAGATCGCCGAGCGGCTGCCGGCCACGCTGACGCTGGCGTTCGCCTCGATCGTGGTCGCGCTGGTCATCGCCATCCCGCTGGGCACCGTCTCGGCGCTGCGGCCCCGGTCGATCGTCGACCGCGTCGCCACGGTGATCAGCCAGTTCGGCATCTCGGTGCCCGACTTCTGGATGGGCATCGTGCTCATCCTGGTCTTCGCCGGGACGCTGGGCTGGCTGCCCTCGGGCGGGTACGTGCCGATCAGCGAGGATCCGGGGGCCTGGTTCCAGCGCCTGCTCATGCCGGCGCTGGTCACCGGGGTGGTGTCCGGCTCGGTGATCACCCGGTTCGTGCGGTCCAGCATGCTCGAGGCGCTGGGCTCGGACCACGTCCGGACGGCGCAGGCCAAGGGGCTGCCGACCGGGCAGGTGTTCACCTGGCACGTGCTGCGCAACGCCCTGCTGCCGCTGGTCACGGTGACCGGCGTGCAGCTGGCCTACCTGCTCTCCGGCGTCGTCGTCGTGGAGATCGTCTTCTCCTGGCCGGGCCTGGGGCAGCTCGCGCTGCAGGCGGTCCAGGCCCGCGACTACCCGGTGCTGCAGGGCGCGATCCTGCTGTTCGCCGTCGTCTTCCTGGTCATCAACCTGGTCGTCGACCTGCTCTACACCGCCATCGACCCCCGAATCCGGCGATGACATCCAGCCGAGGCCTGCTGCCGATGACATCCAGCCGAGGCCTGCTGACATGACCGGCGCGCCCGTCCCCGAGCCCGGCAACTCCCCGGACACCCCGGCGGGGTCGCCGGGCACGTCGCCGGTCGCCACGCTGCGGCCGGCCCGCCCGCGCTGGCGCGAGACGCTCAGCCTGCTGGCGCACAACCCCACGGCGGCCATCGCCTCGGTGCTCCTGCTGCTGATCGTGGTCGTGGCGATCTTCGACGACGCGATCGCCCCCGACGGCGCCAACGACATCGAGGTGGCCGACCGGCTGCAGTCACCCAGCTGGGAGCACCCGTTCGGCACCGACGACCTCGGCCGGGACATCCTCAGCCGGGTCATCCTCGGCGCCTCGGTGTCGCTGAAGGTCGGCTTCCTGGCCGTCGGCTTCGCGCTGGTGGTCGGCACGATGATCGGCCTGCTCGCCGGCTACTACGGCAAGTGGGTCGACGACGTCCTCATGCGGTTCATGGACATGCTGTTCGCGTTCCCCGCGGTGCTGCTGGCGATCGCCGTCCTCGCCGTCCGGGGGCCGGGGTCGGGCAACACCGCGCTGGCGATCGGCATCGTCTACACGCCGATCTTCGCCCGCGTGACCCGTGCCAGCGTCCTGGGCGTGCGCGAGGAGGTGTACGTGCGGGCGTCCCGGTCGGTCGGCGCCTCGGACTGGCGGATCCTGACCCGCCACATCCTGCCCAACGCCGCGCCCCCGATCATCGTGCAGACCTCGATCAGCCTGGCCTTCGCAGTGCTGGCCGAGGCGGCGCTGTCGTTCCTCGGCCTGGGCACCCAGCCGCCCGACCCCTCGTGGGGGCTGATGCTGGCCGAGGGCCGCGGCTACATCCAGCTGGCCTGGTGGCTGGCGTTCTTCCCGGGGATGGCGATCTTCCTGACCGTGCTCTGCTTCAACCTGCTCGGAGACGGGCTGCGCGACGCGCTCGACCCGCGCCAGCGCACCCTGATGGCCGGCAGCGGCAAGGGCGCGGCCGCCGCCGGCGGCGGGGGAGGGGAGCAGTGAGCGGCGAGCCGGTGCTGGAGGTGGAGGACCTGCGGGTGCGGCTGCGCACGCCGCGCGGGCCGGCCGACGTGGTCAACGGGCTGAGCTACACCGTCGGCCCGGGGGAGACGGTGGCCGTCGTCGGGGAGTCCGGGAGCGGCAAGAGCGTCTCGGTGCTGGCCCTGCTGGGCCTGCTGCCCACGGGGGTGGCGACGGTGACCGGCCGGGCGCTGCTGCAGGGCGAGGACCTGCTGACCATGGCCCCCGACCGGCTGCGCCAGGTGCGCGGCCCGGGCGCCGGCATGGTCTTCCAGGACCCGATGACGTCGCTGAACCCGGTGCTGACCATCGGCCGGCAGCTGGTCGAGGGCATCCGGGCGCACGGCGACGTCTCCAAGTCCGACGCCCGGGCCCGCGCCGCGGAGCTGCTGCGCGAGGTGGGGCTGCCCGACCCGGAGGGGGCGCTGGGCCGCTACCCGCACGAGCTCTCCGGCGGGATGCGCCAGCGGGTCGTCATCGCGATCGCGCTGTCGAACTCGCCGTCGCTGCTGATCGCCGACGAGGCGACGACGGCGCTGGACGTCACCGTGCAGGCGCAGATCATCGACCTGATCGAGGGGCTGCAGGCCGAGCACGGCACGGGCGTCATCTGGATCACCCACGACCTCGGCGTCGTCGCCGGGATCGCCGACCGGGTGCTGGTCATGTACGGCGGGCGGTGCGTGGAGGACGGCACGGTCGACGACGTCCTCGAGCGGCCGGCGCACCCGTACACCCGCGGCCTGCTGGGCTCGCTGCCCGACCTGGCGGCGCCGGCGGGCCCCGACGGCGAGGTGCCCGAGCTGACCGTCGTCCCGGGGCTGCCGCCCCCGCCCACCGACCTGCCGCCGGGCTGCGTCTTCTGGCCGCGGTGCCCGGTGCGCGCCGACCCGCGCTGCGAGACCGAGCAGCCGCCGCTGTCGATCGTCTCCCGCGCCACGGCGGGCGCGACGGCGTCCGGGGCCCACCCCGGCGACGGCGCGGGGCTGCCGCACCGCGCGGCGACGTGGTGCACCGAGGACGCGGACGGGGGGAGCCGCGGATGAGCGAGGACGTGCTGGTCTCCGCCCGCGGGTTGGAGGTGCACTTCCCCGTCGGGGGCGGCGGTCTCCGCCGGACGCCGGGCGGGGTGCTGCGCGCCGTGGACGGCGTCGACCTGGACATCCTGCGCGGCGAGACGCTCGGCCTGGTGGGCGAGTCCGGCTGCGGGAAGTCGACGCTGGGCAACGCGCTGCTGCGCCTGGTCCCGCCGACCGGGGGCACGGTCACCTTCGACGGCACCGACGTCACCTCGCTGGACCGCCGCGGCCTCAAGGAGATGCGCCGCCGGGCCGGGATGGTGTTCCAGGACCCGTTCGCCTCCCTCGACCCCCGGCGCACCGTGGCGCAGACGGTCAGCGAGCCGCTGGAGGTGCACGGCCTACGGACGGGCAAGCGGGAGCGCGCGGCGCGGGTGGGCGAGCTGCTGGAGCTGGTCGGCCTGGACCCGGTGGTGGCCGGCCGCTACCCGCACGAGTTCTCCGGCGGTCAGCGGCAGCGGGTCGGCATCGCCCGGGCGCTGGCAGGGGAGCCGGACTTCCTGGTCTGCGACGAGGCGATCGCCTCCCTCGACGTGAGCGTGCAGGCCCAGGTGCTCAACCTGCTGCGCCGGCTGCAGCGGCAGCTGGGGCTCACGCTGCTGTTCATCTCCCACGACCTCTCCGCCGTCCGGCACATCTCCGACCGGATCGCCGTCATGTACCTGGGGCGGATCGTGGAGATCGGGCCGGCGGCGGCGGTGGGCAGCGCCCCGGAGATGCCGTACACGCAGGCGCTGCTGTCCGCGGTCCCGGTGCCGCACCCGGCGCAGGAGCGGGCCCGGCAGCGGATCGTGCTGACCGGTGACGTCCCCTCGCCGTCCGCCGTCCCCAGCGGCTGCCGGTTCCGCACCCGCTGCCCGTACGTGTTCGAGCCGTGCGACGACGTCGACCCCGCGCTGCAGCCGGCGGGCGCGCCCGGTCAGCTGGCCGCGTGCCACCTGCACGGCGTCGTCGGCACGCCGGTCGAGCGGACGCCGGAGGGCGTCACCGCCGACCCCTGACCCCTGACCCGCTTCTCCGCAGAAACTCAGAGCCGCGGCGCCGCCGGAGGGTCAGACGGTCGCGGCGACGTGGCCGGGGCGGGCGGCGGCCAGGCCGACGACGAGCTGCGCGGCCACGACCACCAGGAGCAGCACCAGCCCGGGGGCCCAGCCGCCGGTGGTCTCGTGCAGCAGGCCGACGCCGAGCGGGCCGGTGGCGGCGAGCAGGTACCCGATGCTCTGCGCCGAGGCGGACAACCGGCCGGTCTGGGCCACATCGCGGGTGCGCTGCAGGATCAGGGTCATCGCCAGCGGGAAGGAGACGCCGGTGCCGAGGCCGTACAGCAGCGCCCACAGCACCGGTGCCGCGGCGGGCGCCACGAGCAGGCCGGTGATCCCGGCGAGGACCGGCAGGGTGCCCACCAGCACCCATCCCTGCTGGCCGGGGCGGCGGGCCGCCAGCGGAGGAACGACCAGGGACGCGGGGATGCCGAGCCCGGCCGCCAGCGCCAGCAGCCCGCCGGCGGCGACGGGGGATACCCCGGACTCCGCCTCCAGCACGTCGGCCAGCCAGGTGAGCATCGCGTAGAAGGACAGCGACTGGAGCCCGAAGAAGAGGGTGACCGCGAGCGCCACGCGGTCGCGCAGCACGGCGGCGCGGGCACCGACCGGGGCAGGCGCCGGCCGGGGGGTGTCCCGCCGCGCGCGGGTCAGGGCGGCCATGGCCACCAGCGCGGCCAGCACCGGGACCCCCCACAGCAGCAGCCCGCCCAGGGCGCTGCCCGCGGCGCCGGCCAGCGGCTGGGCCAGCCCGGCACCGATGCTGGCCGACGCCGCCATGGCGGCGACGATCATGCCGACGACGACCGCGCTGCGCGCGCCGTACTCCGCCCGCGCCACCGCGGGCAGCAAGACGTTCCCGATCGCGATGCCGCCGGTCAGTAGCACGGTGCCCACGTAGAGCCCGGGCACCCCGGCCAGTCGCAGGAGGATGCCCCCGGCGAGGGCGGTGACCCCCATCAGCACGGCCCGGTGCACGCCGAACCGCGCGGCCAGCGCCGGGGCGAAGGGGGAGACCAGCCCGAAGCAGACCAGCGGCAGGGCGGTGACGACGGCGAGCGCGCCCGTGGACAGGGACAGCTCGTCGCCGAGCTCGCCCAGCAGCGGGCCCACGGCGGCGAACGGCGCGCGCAGGCAGAGCGCCACCAGCACGAGGACGGCGGCAGGCAGGGCCAGGCGCCAGGCGCCGTGCCGAGGTCGGACGGGTGCGTTCACGATCGCGAGCTGCGGCCCAGATCGCGCTCGATCTGGGTGGCGGTCTCCAGGAGCGGCGGGACGAACTCGTGCTCCAGCTGCTCCAGCGAGGTGCGGCTGGCGCTGACCGACAGGTTGACCGCGGCGACGACGGCGCCGCCGCGGTCGCGGACCGGTGCGGCGGCCGAGCGCAGCCCCTCCTCGAGCTCCTGGTCGACCATCGCGAAGCCCTGCTCGCGCACGGCGTCGAGCGTGCGCCGCAACTCGGTGGCAGTGGTGACGGTGCGGGCGGTGAGCGGCGCCAGCTCGGCGCGCCCGAGGTACGCGTCGAGCTCCCCGGCGGGCAGCCCGGCGAGCAGGACCCGGCCCATGGAGGTGGCGTAGGCCGGGAAGCGGGTGCCGACGGTGATCATCACGGTCATGATCCGCTTGGTGTGCACCCGCGCCACGTAGACGACGTCGTCGCCGTCGAGCACCGACAGCGAGGAGGACTCCTGTACCCGGCTCACGAGCGCTTCCAGGTGCGGCTGGGCGACGTCGGGCAGGGTGAGCCCCGACAGGTACGAGTAGCCGAGCTCGAGCACCCGCGGTCGCAGGGAGAACTCGCGGCCGTCGGCGCGCACGTAGCCCAGCTGGACGAGGGTGAGCAGGAAGCGGCGTGCGGCCGCGCGGGTGAGCCCGGTGGCGCGGGCCACCTCGCTGAGCTGGAGCCGCGGGTGCTCGGCGTCGAAGGCGCGGATGACGGCGAGCCCCCGGTCGAGGGACTGCACGTACGTGCCGTCCCGGACGGGCACCGGCCGCTCGTCGGGCACGGAGGTCACGGCACTCCTTCTGTCCGACTGGTCGTGAGCGGCATCACCATACTGTGCGCTTTGAGAACGCGGGTTCGGCATGCGCACGCATGACGGTCAGGTCACGCCCGATTGACGTGATCGTCCTCACGTGCCAGCGTTCACATCGCACACACGCGTTCGCCCAGCGAACAAGTGTCGATCCTGGTCGTCGATCGAAGGAGATCCCATGCGCCGCACCGTGGCCGCGCTCGTCACCGCGCCGCTCATGCTGGTCGCCGCTTGCGGCGGCTCTGACGAGGAGTCGGGCGCCGCCGCCGGTGGCGGAGAAGGCGGCGAGGTGGAGCAGGTGTCGGTCGGCGTCATCCCCATCGTCGACGTCGCGCCGATCTACCTCGGTGACCAGCAGGGGTTCTTCGAGGACTGCGGCCTGGACCTGACGCTGGAGACCGGCCAGGGCGGCGCCGCGATCGTGCCCGCGGTCGTCAGCGGCCAGTCGCAGTTCGGCTTCAGCAACATCACCTCGCTGCTGCTGGCCGCCAGCGAGGGACTGCCGCTGCAGATCGTCGCGAACGGTGTCGCCTCGACCGGTGAGCAGGGCGCGGACTTCGGCGCCGTCGTCACCAGCCCGGACAGCGGCATCACCGGCGCCGCCGACCTCGCCGGGCGGACCGTGGCGGTCAACACGCTGAACAACATCGGGACGACGACGGTTCGCGAGTCGGTGCGCGCCGCAGGTGGCGACCCGGACAGCATCGACTTCGTGGAGCTGCCGTTCCCGGAGATGCCTGCCGCGCTCCAGCAGGGCAACGTCGACGCCGCCTGGGTGGTGGAGCCGTTCCTGGCCGTGTCGACCGACGAGGGTGCGCAGGTCGTGACGTCGAACTTCGTCGACACCGCCGACGACCTCACCGTGGCCGGGTACTTCACCAGCGCGCAGTACGCGCAGGAGAACCCCGAGGCCGTCCAGTGCTTCAGCGACGCGATGGAGCAGTCGCTGGAGTACGCGCAGGAGAACCCGGACGCCGTCCGCGAGATCCTCGGTGAGTACACCCAGATCGACCCGGCCATCGCCGAGGAGATGACGCTGCCGGCCTGGCCGGCCGAGATCAACCGCGACTCGGTGCAGACCCTCTCCGACCTCGCGGTGGAGGACGGGCTGCTCGACGAGGCTCCGGACCTGGACGCCCTGCTGCCGTGACCGGGTCGACCGCTACCCGGGCGGCGGCGGGTGCTGCACCGCCGGCCCGTTCCCCGCGAGCGGGCCGGCGGCGGCCGGTGCCGACCTGGGCCCTGGGGCTGTTCGGCCTGCTCGTGCTCGTCGTGCTCGTCGAGGTGGCGCCGCGGATCGGGCTGGTCCCGCGGCGCTGGTTCCCGCCGTCGTCGGAGATCGGCGCGGAGCTGGTCGCGCAGTTCGGCCGTCCCGAGTTCTGGACCGCCGTCCTCGAGACCCTGAAGGGCTGGGCGATCGGCCTGGCCATCGCCGCGGTGGCCGGCGTGCTGCTGGGGCTCTTCCTCGGCACCTTCCGGTTCGCCCGGGAGTTCACCGCCTCCACCATCGAGTTCCTGCGCCCGATCCCGTCGGTGGCGCTCATCCCGATCGCCGTCCTGCTGTACGGCAACGACCTGGAGAGCGAGCTGCTCCTGGTGGTCTACGCCGCCTTCTGGCAGATCCTCATCCAGGTCCTCTACGGGGTGCAGGACGTCGACCCGGTCGCGCAGGACACCGCACGCGCCTACGGGCTGGGTCCCTGGGCGCGGGTCCGCCACGTCACCTGGCCCACCGCGCTGCCGTACGTGATGACCGGGCTGCGGCTCGGGGCCGCCGTGGCGCTGATCCTCGCGGTCACCGCCGAGCTGGTCATCGGTACCCCGGGGCTGGGTCAGCTGCTCAACAACGCGCAGAGCAGCGGTGCGGTCACCGCCACCTACGCCATCGTGGTCGTCACGGGCATCCTCGGCGTGATCGTCAACCTGGTCTTCCGGACCATCGAGCGGCGGGCGCTGTCGTGGCACCCGTCCCAGCGAGCGGAGGTGGCGGCATGAGCGTGCTCCGTCGGGTCGCGATGACCCTGGGCCTGCCGGTCATCCTGCTCACCGCCTGGTGGTTCGCCAGCGCCGGCAGCACCAGCTTCTTCTTCCCCCCGCTGTCGGAGATCCTCGACAGCCTGGTCGAGGAGTGGTTCGGCCCCCGCCTGGCCGCCGACGTCTGGCCGAGCCTCTACCGGCTGGCGGCCGGCTACGCGCTGGCCGTCGTCGTGTCCCTCGCCCTGGGCGTGCTGATCGGCACGTCGCGCACGGTCCGGGCCCTGACGGAGCCGGTCTTCGAATTCTTCCGGGCCATCCCGCCGCCGGTGCTGGTGCCGATCTTCATCCTGCTGTTCGGCCTCGGTGACGGGATGAAGATCGTCGTCATCGCCTTCGGCTGCATGTGGCCGATCCTGCTGAACACCGTGGAGGGCGTGCGCGCCGTCGACGAGGTGCTCAGCGACACCGGCCGCGTCTACGGCCTGCGCGGCTGGTCGCGACTGCGGAACCTGGTCCTGCCCAGCGCCAGTCCGCAGATCTTCGCCGGGCTTCGCCAGGGGCTGTCGGTCGCGATCATCCTGATGGTCATCAGCGAGCTGTTCGCCGCCACCAACGGGCTGGGCTACGCCGTCGTCCAGGCGCAGCGCAGCTTCGCCATCCCGGAGACCTGGGCGGGCATGCTCATGCTCGGCCTGCTCGGCTTCCTCCTGGCCCTGCTGTTCCGGATCGTCGAGAGCCGGCAGCTCGCGTGGTACCACGGCCTGCGCCGCGCGCAGCGCTCCTCCTGACCTCCCTCACATCCTGCGAAGGGTTCCCATGCTCGACGTCCGCGGCATCAAGAAGGTCTACGAGAGCAAGGACCGCACGGTCGAGGCCGTCCGCGACCTGACGTTCACCCTGCAGGCCGGCGAGCTCGCCTGCCTGGTCGGTCCCTCGGGGTGCGGCAAGACGACGCTGCTGAAGATCATGTCGGGGCTGCTCGACCCGACCGAGGGCGAGGTGCTGCTCGAGGGCACCCGCGTCCAGGGCCCGCCGCCGGGCATGGCCGTGGTCTTCCAGGAGTACGGGCGCAGTCTGTTCCCCTGGATGACCGTGCGGGAGAACGTCGAGCTGCCGCTCAAGCAGAAGAAGCTGCCCGCCGCCCGGCGCACGGAGCTGGTGGAGGAGTCGCTGGCCGCCGTCGGGCTGGCGGAGGCGCACGCGGCCTACCCGTGGCAGCTCTCCGGTGGCATGCAGCAGCGGGTCGCGATCGCCCGCGCGGTGGCCTACGAGCCGCACGTGCTGCTCATGGACGAGCCGTTCGCCGCGGTCGACGCGCAGACCCGCGCCGACCTGGAGGACCTCATCCGCGACCTGTGGCACAGGTTCCAGGTCACCACGCTGTTCGTCACCCACGACATCGACGAGGCGGTCTACCTCGGCCAGCGGGTGCTCATCCTGTCCAACTCGCCGACGGTGATCCGCGACGACCTCCAGATCGACCTGCCCGACGAGCGCGACCAGCTCACCACCCGGTCCTCGCCGCGGTTCGCCGAGCTGCGGGCGCGGGTCTACGAGCAGATCCACCGGGCCAAGGACGAGCAGGATGCCGCGCAGCCGGTGGCCGCCGGCCCGGTGTCCGGCCCCGCGCCTGCGGCGCCCGACCACTCGGGGTTCTGACCCAGGCCCAGGGGCCGACTTCCGGGAAGTCGGCCCCTGGGTGATGGTCCGGTGCCCGACTTCCGCGAGGTCGGGCACCGGCGGCCCGGCTCAGCGGTTGGCGCGCTCCGCCTGGGCGAAGCCGCTGCGGAGGAACCGGTCGATGTCGTGCCAGGTCGGGGCGGCGCGGTGGACGACCCGCTCGCGGCCGAAGGCGTTCGTGAGCCACGTCGTCGACTCCCGGGCGCCGATGATGTCGTCGACCGAATGACCGGCGCCGGGCACGAGGGTGAACCGAGCCTCGTTCCCCGCGGCCGTCGTCGTGTCGTAGACGAGCTCGCTCTGGTTGTAGGGCAGCAGCGGGTCGGCCAGGCCGTGGAGCACCCAGATCGGGATCTCCTCGCCCTCGATGTAGCTACTCGGGTCGGCCGCCTCGGTCTGCTCCGGGCAGGCCTGGATGCTCACGAGCTGGGCCGGGAAGACCTCGCCGGGGCACTCGACGAGCCGGCTCTCCGGGGAGTCCGGCGCGTCGTGCGGGTAGATGCCGGGCTGCATCGGGAGGTCGTTCTCGGCCGCGAAGGTGTCCATGGACAGGAAGTCCGTCGGCGGGAAGAACGGCACCGCCACCTGCACGGCGCTGGACGTCCCGTCCACGCCCGTCTCCCCGGGCAGCTCCGCGATGTCGCTCGTGGTCGCGGCGAAGGCCGCGGACCAGCCGCCCGACGAGTTGCCCATGAACGCGAACCGGTCCGGGTCGAGGCCGTACCGGGTGGCGTTCTCCCGGAGGAAGCGGATGGCGGCACGGACGTCGTAGCCCTGCTCGGGGAACCGGGCGTCGAAGCTGGAGCGCACGTTGATGGTCGCGACGGCGTACCCGCGGCCGGTGAACTCCTCGACGACGTCGAGCGCCTGCTCACCGGTCTTGACGTCGTTGCTGAACCAGGCGGATCCGGAGTGCCAGATGACCAGGGGCAGCCCGGCTCTGCCCCCGCGAGCGTCCGGTAGGTGCAGGTCGAGGAGGTTCCCCGGCGTCGCGGTGCCGTAGGCGAGGTCGCTGACCACGGTCGGCTCGGACGGCTGCGGCGCCGCGGAAGCCGGCGTGGCCAGGGTGAGAGCGAGGGCGGACGCGGATGCGAGTCCGCAGACGACCGTCCCCAGGCCCTTCCGTGCGCGTCGTGCGGTGGGCTGCATGGCGTTCGAGCTCCGTTCGCTGGCGGCGTCGCGGCCGGTAAGGAGGTGGTGGCTGTGACGCTAGACACACCATGGACGGGGGGAAAGCGGAGCTTCCACCGTCCGGAAGGCCGGGGGGTGACGTCGTACGCGGGGCCGCGGGACGAGGCACTAGCCTCGACGGCGCCAGGAGGGCTCGCCTAGTGGCCGATGGCGGCGGTCTTGAAAACCGCTAAGAGGTAATCCCTCTTCGTGGGTTCGAATCCCACGCCCTCCGCCGACCCCGGTCGCCCGTCGCGGGCGTCCCCGCGCACGGGACGCCGCCCGGGGCTCCGGAGGGTCCGTCAGCCGTGCGGCGCCCAGGGGCGACGGCCGGCGGGCACCCCGACGAGCACGGCGACCAGCGCGGCCAGGCCCAGTTCCCGGGAGCCGACCCCGCCCAGCGCACCCATGCCGAGGACGACGACCACGAAGGCGACGAGGCCGGCCAGGAGCCCGCGCAGGGTGTCCGTGACGTCCTCCGCCCGCCGCTGTGCGGGCCGTCCGTGCGGTCGGCCCCCGACGCCGCCGAGTATGCGTTCCCGGGGGCCGCTCCGGGAACCGTCGCCGTCGCCGATCCACGGCGGTGGCGTCCCGCGAACGACGCCCCCGTCCCAGTAAGTGAGACGGCCATCACGTCGTCATCCGCTGTTTCGCAGCGGTAAAGACCCAGGTCATCCGGGCAGTTCGGCACCTACGGACGGAACCGTTCTGTGACTGGTCGGTATCGCTCTGTGGACATGGGTGCAGGGCTCACCTAACGTCCCGATCCGACCGCCCGTGAGGGCCGTCGGTGGCCCCCCACCGGTCGGCTGGACGGTCTCCCTCCGAACGCAGGAGAACCATCCTTGAAGAGAGCTCTGGCCGTCGTCGCCGGTGCCGCCCTGGTCATGGCGGTTCCCGTGACGGCATCCGCCGCGCCACGCGTGCAGGACACCCCGACCACCCCCGCCCGCGCCCACGACCTGCCCAGCCCGCTGGCCGACACGCAGCGCGCGCTGCGCGCCGAGGCCCTCCAGCAGGTGCTCAGCGGTCAGGCCACCCCGCGGGGCAACAACAAGGTCGTCGAGGTCGCGAAGGGTCGCTACGTCGAGCTGGCCCAGGAGGACAGCGACGCGATCTGGACCGTCCTCGGCGAGTTCAGCGACCTGCCGCACAACTCGATCCCCGCGCCCAACCGTTCGGTGGACAACAGCACCATCTGGACGCAGGACTTCTCGCAGGGGTACTTCGACACCCTGCTCTACAGCACCGCCCCGGGCGTCAACTCCGTGGCGAACTTCTACGAGCAGCTCTCCTCCGGCCGCTACACCGTCACCGGCGAGGTCGAGGACTGGGTGCAGGTGCCCGGCACCGGCGCCTCCTACGGCGACAACGACCTCGGTGACGCCACCACCTGGCTGTTCGTCAACGACTCGGTCAACGCCTGGTACGACCAGCAGATCGCCGCGGGCAAGACCCCCGCGGAGATCGACGAGTACCTCTCGCAGTTCGACGTCTGGGACCGCTACGACTCCGACGGCGACGGCAACTTCGACGAGGCCGACGGCTACATCGACCACTTCCAGGCCGTGCACTCCGGCGAGGGCGAGGAGGTCGGCGGCGGCGTCCTCGGCGACGACGCCATCTGGAGCCACCGCTGGTACAACCAGACCAACCGGATCGGCACCGCCGGCCCGACGGTCAACGGCGCGGTCAACCCGCTCGGCGGCGCACCGGTCGGCGGGTCCAAGTACTGGATCGGTGACTACACCGTCGAGCCGGAGAACGGCGGCGTCGGCGTCTTCGCCCACGAGTTCGGCCACGACCTCGGCCTGCCGGACCTCTACGACACCTCGGGCAACAGCGGTGGCGCGGAGAACAGCACCGCCTTCTGGACGCTGATGAGCTCCGGCTCCTACGGCAACTCGGGTCGCCCCGAGGACGGCATCGGCACCCAGCCGATCCACATGGGCGCCTGGGAGAAGCTGCAGCTGGGCTGGCTGAACTACGAGGTCGTGCAGCCGGGTGAGAGCGCGAACCTCCGTCTCGGCCCGGCGGCGTACAACTCCAAGGAGAACCAGGCCGCTGTCGTCGTCCTCCCGGACAAGGAGGTCACCACGACGATCGGCACCCCGTTCGAGGGTGAGGACTTCTGGTACTCCGGCTCGGGTGACGACCTCGACAACAGCATGCTGGCGGCCAAGCCCGCCGGTGCGCAGGAGCTGACCGCCAAGGTCAACTACCAGATCGAGGAGGACTGGGACTACGCCTACGCGGTGTACTCCACCGACGGCGGGAACACCTTCACGTCGATCCCGACGAACCTGTCGACGACGACCGACCCCAACGGCCAGAACTTCGGCCAGGGCATCACCGGCAGCACCGGCGGCGAGTGGGTCGACCTCTCGGCGAGCCTGGCGGGCGTGCCCGACGGCGCGCTGGTCGGTTTCCGCTACTGGACCGACGGCGCGGCCACCGAGCCGGGCCTGCAGGTCGACGCCGTGGCCATCGACGGCGCCCCGGTGACCGAGTGGACGCTGGACGGGTTCGAGCAGACGACCGGCACGACCACCAACTCGTACTTCAACGCCTACATCCTCGAGAACCGGGCCTACACCGGCTACGACACGGGGCTGAAGACGGGGCCGTACAACTTCGGTGACCCCCGCCGGCCGGACTGGGTGGAGCACTTCCCGTACCAGGACGGTCTGCTGATCAGCTACTGGAACACCCAGTACAGCGACAACAACGTCGGGGCCCACCCGGGCGCCGGCCTCGTCCTCCCGGTCGACGCCCACCCGGGCCTGCTCTACGAGCCGACCGACGACGAGGGCGACGACCGCACCAACGGCGAGAGCTGGCGGCCGCGCGTCCAGTCCTACGACTCCACCTTCGGGCGGCAGCCGACGGACAAGATCACGCTGCACGACCCGGACACCGGCGTGGGTCAGAAGATCGGTGGCCTGCCGGCCGTCCCGACCTTCGACGACACCCTGGACTGGTGGGTGGCGCCGGGCGAGCAGCCCGACGCCAACGGCTGGACCGGCGTCGACGTGCCCAAGACCGGCACGGTCATCACCGTCACGGGGATGAGCGCGCAGGGTGCACTCATGCAGGTCCGGGTCAACTGATCCGGTAGCTCCGGGTCGACCGACCCGGGAGCGCAGCACGCGAACGGCCCGTCGGCACCCGCCGGCGGGCCGTTCCGCGTTCCGGGGTGCGCCGGCCGCCCCGACATGCCGGGCGGGCCCCGGCGACGGGGATGACCGCACCCCCCTCCGGGCGCATTCGCGCTGGTCAGAGCCGCACATGTCGACATGGCGCCGTCGTGGGGGAGGGGTCACCGTGCCCTCCGGGAGCCGGTCGCAACGATCGGGTGACGGCCGGTTCCGGAGTGGCTCGGAACCGGCCGTCCACGGCCCCTCGGCGCCGTAACTTCGCTCCTGACCGCGGCACTTCCCCGGCCGCGCGAACCCTTCCGAGGAGCACCCACGTGATCATGGGCACGACGCTGCTGTGGCCGACCGCTGCCGTCCTCCTGGGCTTCTTCCTCTGCACCGCCGTGGTGGTGGTCCTCGGCACCAGCTCCACCGCCCGGTACGAGTACGCCCGCGCCGCGGCGCAGCAGAGCGCGCAGCGCTCGGCCGCCCGCGCCACCGGCACCCACCCCGCCGGCCGCCGGGCCGTGGGCTCCGCCGGCGGTGCCGCGCAGCCGCAGGGCCGCCGCCGGGCCGGCGCCGTCGCCGTCAAGCCCGCCCCGGCGCCCGCCCCCGCCGCCGCCCCGGCCGGTGCTCCGCACGCCTGGTGGCTGGTCGACGACGCGGCGCGGGTCCTGGCCGGTCCGTTCGACGACCAGCTGGACGCCGACTGGGCTGCCCTCGCCGGTGACCTGCTCGCCGTGAGCGTCTTCGGCGTGCCGCGTCCCGACGGGACCCTCGCCCCCCGGCCGACCCCGGCGGACCGCGCGTGGCTGTCCGAGCTCGGCGACCAGCTCGACCGGCTGCCCGAGGACTGGGACGCGCTGCTCACCGACACCGACCCGCTGACCACCCTGGTCGTGGAGGTCGCCGCGGCGCTGGCCGAGGCCGGGCTGCCGCTGTACGACGCCGCTGAGGGCGCCGCGGCCGGTGGCGTCTGCCTGGTGCCCGAGACCGGGTCCGGCGGGGTGCTGGTCAGCTGGCGGACGCACGACCGGATGAGCGTGCAGGGGTCCCGCGGCGACTCGGCGCACACCGCGGTGCAGGAGCTGATGAACACCGCGGTCGCCGACACCCTCGCCGAGCTCGGGTTCGTCGTGCAGACCTCCGGGTCCACCGGCGTCACGCTGGTGACGGCGCTGCGCTGACCGGCGCGGGCAGCGCGGGACCGGTGGCGGGCGGACGGGCGAGGACCGGACCGGCGCGGGACGGACGGGCGAACGTCCGGTGAACGTCGCGTACGGGGCGTAACCACCGCCGCCGGAGATCGATGTTCCGGCCGTGAACACCCGGACGCCCCCGATCTCCCGCCGCACCGCCCTGCAGCTGGCCGCCGCCACCGGTGCCGGGGTGGCGGGGATCGCCGTCGCCGGCCCCGCCGGCGCCGCGCCCGCCACCCGGCCGACCTTCGCCCACGGCGTCGCCTCCGGCGATCCGCTGCCCGGGGCGGTCGTGCTGTGGACGCGGGTCACGCCCGATGCCCGGTCGGCGCCGGGCTCGGGCACGGGCCCCGTCGTCGAGGTGACCTGGGAGGTGGCCACCGACGCCGCGTTCCGCCGGGTGGTGCGCCGGGGCCGCGTGCGCACCGGTCCGGCCACCGACCACACGGTGAAGGTGGACGTCGCCGGGCTGCGGCCGGCCACCGGCTACTGGTACCGGTTCGGCTGCCGGGGGGTGCACTCCCCGGTGGGCCGGACCCGGACGGCCCCCGCCGACGACGCCGCCGTGCCGCGGCTGCGCATGGCGGTGGTCTCCTGCGCCAACCTGCAGGCCGGCTGGTTCACCGCCTACCGGCACCTGGCCGCGCGGGGCGACCTGGACCTGGTCGTCCACCTGGGCGACTACCTGTACGAGTACGGCCCGGGGGAGTACCAGGCGCGCGACGTCGTCGTCCGGCCGCACGACCCGCCGCACGAGATCCGCACGCTCGCCGACTACCGCCGCCGGCACGCCCAGTACAAGACCGACCCCGACCTGCAGGCCCTGCACGCCGCGGCGCCGTGGGTGGTCACCTGGGACGACCACGAGAGCGCCAACGACGCCTGGTCCGGCGGCGCGGAGAACCACACCGAGGGCGCCGAGGGAGCGTGGGCCACCCGCCGCGGGGCGGCCCAGCAGGCCTACGCCGAGTGGATGCCGGTGCGCTACACCGCGGGCGGCCGGCTGTACCGGCGGCTGCGGTTCGGCCGGCTGGCCAGCCTCTCGATGCTCGACCTGCGCACCTACCGCGACCAGCAGGCGGCCTCGCCGCTCGACGTCGCGCTCGGGGACACCGACCGCTCGCTCACCGGCCCCGAGCAGCTGGGCTTCCTGCTCGACGGGCTGGCCGAGGACCAGGTGCAGTGGAAGCTCGTGGGCAACCCGGTGATGATCGCGCCGGTGCGGTTGCCGAACGGGCTGGACCTCCGGGCGGTGCAGGGGGTGACGACGCTGGTCGGCGCACCCGCCCCGGCGGTCTCCGGGCTGCCCTACAACGTGGACCAGTGGGACGGCTACCCCGCCGAGCGCGACCGCGTGCGGGCCCACCTGCGCGACCGGGCACTGCGCGACGCCGTCTTCCTCACCGGCGACATCCACTCCGGCTGGGCGGCCGAGCTGCCGGCCGACGACACCACCTACCCCCTCACCCGCGACAGCCTCGGAGTGGAACTCGTGTGCACCTCGGTGACCAGCGACAACCTCGACGACATCCTCGGCACCCGTCCCCGGACGACGTCCCTGGCGGTGGAGACCGCGATCCGGCTGGCCAATCCGCACGTCAAGCACCTGGACTTCGACTCGCACGGCTTCTCGGTGCTGGAGGTGACCCCCGCGGCGGTGCAGATGGACTGGTTCGTGCTCACCGATCGCACCGATCCGTCGTCCGCGGCGGCCTGGTCGACGTCCTGGCGGACCGCGGCCGGCACCGGTCGCGTCGAGCGCGCGCCGCGGCGGCTGGCGTGAGCGGGGGGACGCCGGGCATGGACCGCCGGCAGTTCCTCCGGGTCACCGCCGCCGGCGGCGCGGCCGTCGTCCTGTCGACGGCGTTCGGCGCACCGCGGGCCAGCGCCGCGGACCGGCTGCGGGTGTACGTGGTCGTCGTCGACGGCACCCGCCCCGACGAGATCTCCCCGCTGCTGACCCCGAACCTGCACCGGCTCAAGGGGCAGGGCACCTGGTTCCCGTCGGCGCGGTCGCTGCCGGTGATGGAGACCATCCCGAACCACGTGATGATGATGACCGGCGTCCGCCCGGACCGGTCCGGCGTGCCCGCCAACGCGGTGTTCGACCGCAGCGAGGGCGCCGTCCGCGACCTGGACCGGCCGTCCGACCTGCGCTTCCCGACGCTGCTCGAGCGGGTGAACGCGACCGGGCGCACCACCGGCACCGTGCTGTCCAAGGAGTACCTGTACGGCATCTTCGGGGAGCGGGCCACCTACCGCTGGGAGCCGTTCCCGGTCATCCCCGTCACCGGGCACGCGCCCGACGCCGCGACCACCGATGCGCTGATCGCGATGGTCGACGAGGCCGATCCGGACCTGGTGTTCGTCAACCTCGGCGACATCGACCGGGTCGGGCACAGCGATCTGACCGGCAGCACGCTGCGCGTCGCCCGGACCCTCGCGCTGGCGAGCACGGATCTGCAGGTGGGCCGGTTCGTGCGGCACCTGCAGCGCACCGGCCGGTGGTCCAGCAGCGTCGTCGTCGTGCTCGCCGATCACTCGATGGACTGGTCGGTCCCCACGAACCTGGTGTCGGTCGACGCGATCCTGCGCGCCCGCCCCGACCTCCGGGACTCGGTGCAGGTCGCCCAGAACGGCGGCGCGGACCTGCTCTACTGGACCGGGGCGGCGCGGGACCGGTCCGTCGGCCTGGCGGAGGTCCGGCGGCTGGTGGCCGCCCATCCCGGTGTCCTGTCGGTGCACCGGCCTGCCGAGCTGCGGCTGGGACCCGAGGCCGGTGACCTGGTCGCCTACTGCCGGGCCGGTTGGCGCTTCACGGATCCCACGCCGCTGTCCAACCCGATCCCCGGCAACCACGGGCACCCGGCCACCGAGCCGATCCCGTTCCTGGTGTCGGGCGGCTCGCCGCTGGTGCGGCCCGGGGTGGTGAGCGGGGCGCCGGCGCGCACGGTCGACGTCGCTCCGACCGTGGGGGCCCTCTTCGGGCTCGGGGCGCCGCAGGGCGGCTACGACGGGACGGCGCGCACCGAGGCGTTCACCTCGCGTCCGGGACGGAGCTGACGCGGGAGGCACCCCCGGGTTGCCCCCGCTAACGGGGGATGCGCCCCTCCCGAGCCGCCGGGTCCGTGCCGATGGACCGGGTGTGACCGTCCCCCAGTCGCTCCGGGCCCGCGAGCCCGGTGCCGCCGCGCGGACGGCGGTCGTCGTGCTGGCCATCTGCGCCGTGATGATGGTGCCGGTCGGCATCGTCGGGCCCGCCAGGACCGGGGATGCGAGCAGCGCGCTCGTCTGGGCGTGCGTGGCCGGGCTGGCCGTGGTCGCGGCGGTGTACCGGTGGGTGCCGGCCGAGCGGCTGGACCGGGCCGGGGCCTTCGTCGGCCTGGCCGTCGGCGGCGTGACGGTGCTGTGCCTGCTGGCGCTCCTCGGCGGCGGGACGTCGACCCGCGCCCAGGCGTTCCTGGCCTTCGTCGTCCTCTACGCCGGGTTCCACCTCCGGGCGGCCGGCGCGGTGCTCGCCACGGTGGTCGCCGTGGCCGCCGGCGGGATCATGCTGGTCCACGCCGCTCCGCTGAAGGCCGCGCTGACCGACTTCGTCTTCTTCGGCGCCATGCTCGGCGTCATCGGCGGGCTGCTCATCCACTCCTCCGGCAAGCAGGAGCGGCTGGTGGCGGCGCTCCGGGAGCAGGCCGACGTCGACACGCTGACCGGGCTGGTCACGCGGCGGGTCCTCGACGACGCGCTGGAGGCGCCCGGCAGCGGACCGGCCGGCGAGGGCACCGCGCTGCTGCTCCTGGACATCGACCGGTTCAAGATGATCAATGACGTGCACGGCCACCTGGCCGGCGACGACGCCCTGGTGCACCTGTCCGCCGTCATCACGCGGCAGGTCCGCTCCTCCGACGCGCTGGTCAGCCGGCTTGGCGGGGACGAGGTCGCGGTGCTGCTGCGCGACTGCTCCCGGCGCACTGCGGTGCACCGGGCCGAGCAGCTGCTGGACGCCGTGCGCGGCGAGCCGCTGGTGCTCCCCGACGGCACCCTCTACGGCATGTCGGTGAGCCTGGGCGTCTCGCACGTTGCCGGCGCCGGCCCGGACCTGCGGGCGCTCTACTCCTCCGCGGACGCGGCCCTGTACAGCGCCAAGCGCGCCGGCCGCGGCCGGGTGGAGGTGGCGGCCGCCTAATCGGCCGCCTGACCGCCCGCCTGACCGCCCGCCTGACCGCCCGCCTGACCGCCCGCCTGACCGGTCGGCGCCGGCCGGCGCAGGGAGCGGGCGGCGCCCGCGAGCGCGGGCAGGGTGAGCCGTCCGTCGGCCAGCCCCAGGGCGACGACGTCGTCGAACACCCGCTGGGAACCCGCTGCCGCCCGGAAGACGGCGTCCATCAGCAGCGGCCAGCGGCTGAGCGCCGACGCCGTCGACGAGTGCCGCAGGTGCCGGCCGAGCCGGCCGGCCAGCGCCCGCCGGTAGACCGCGCCGGCGTCCGCCTCCGCGGCGGCCGCCTCGCCGGCCAGGGCCCCGGAGAGGACGGCGTAGAAGATGCCCTCGCCGGTGAGCGGGTTGATCAGCGCCGCGGCGTCACCGGCCAGCAGCACCCGGCCGTCGGGCTGGCGCGGCCGGCCGGTGCTCAGCGGCAACCGGTGCGCCCGCAGCTCGTCGGCCGCCACCCCCGGCAGCAGCCGCTGGAGGCCGTCGAGCAGCGCGGCCCGCGTGGCCCCGCCGGACACCAGCTCGCCGTAGCCGACGTTGGCCCGGCCGTCCCCGAGCGGGAAGGACCAGGCGTAGGCCGGCCAGTGCTGCTCGGTCGTGGTGATGACCTGCACGCCGCGCTGCCCGGGGGGCTCGGGCGCGTAGCCCCGGATGGCGACGGCGAGCTGGTCGGGGCGGTTCCGGCCGGCACCCACGGCGCGGCGGACCACCGACTCCGCGCCGTCGGCGGCGATCAGCACGGCGGCCGTGACGGACCCGTCCACCTCGACGGCGTCGGGGCGCACGGTGACGGACCGGACGAGCCGGCGGCGCAGCACCGCCCCGGCCTCCTGGGCGGCGCCGATCAGCCGCGCGTCGAGCACCGCCCGGGGGAGGACGTACGAGGGCCGGGCGGTCGCCCGCTCGACCGTCGCGCCGCCGGGGGAGCTCAGCCGGAGCCGGGGGACGGCGGGGAAGCCGTCGGTGACAGTCGCGGGGGCCAGGCCCAGCCCGGCGAGGACGTCGAGCGCCTCCGCGGCGATGCCGTCGCCGCACACCTTGTCGCGGGGGAAGTCGGCCCGGTCGAGCACCAGCACGCGGGCCGAGGGGCGGGCCCGCCGGGCGGCCAGCGCGGCGGCGGCCCCGGCCGGTCCTCCGCCGACGACGACGACGTCCCAGTGCTCCACGGGTCCGACGCTAGGCAGCGCGGCGGCCGGGCGCGCGCCGGGCCGTCAGCCGGCGGCGGGTGAGGGGGTGTCCTCCTGGGGGCGGGACAGCAGCGCGCGCCAGCTGTCCAGGTCGTGCGCCGCGGGTTCGGTGGTGGCCACGAAGTCCAGCAGCACGTCGCAGAACCGCTCCGGCTGGTCCAGGTGCGCCCAGTGGCCCGCTCCGGGGAACATCTCCACCCTCGCGTTGGGCACGAGCGCGCGCACCGTGTCGGCGTGCACCGAGGGCACGATCGGGTCCCGGTCGCCCCAGATGACCAGCATCGGGATCGCGTCGGCCAGGTAGAGCCGGTCGAGCGCGGTCACGGCCTGGCCGCGCGAGTCCACGACCCCGCGCAGGGTCCGGAGGAAGGCCCGGCGCGCCTCGACGTCCTTGAGCGCCAGCAGGGCGTCCCCGGCCTCGGCGAGGTCGCGCACCCGCCGCCAGCCGGCCAGGTCGCCGAGCCGGTCGACGGCGCGCATCCCGGCGCGCAGCGGGCCGGAGGCACCGGCCAGCGCGGTGAGCACCAGCTCCGCGCCGGGCAGGGTCGCGGCCCGGAGCCCGGCCGACAGCTCCGGGCCCAGGCCGCCGCTGCCGACCAGCACCAGGCGCTGGCAGCGCTCGGGGAACTGGTAGGCGAACTGCAGCGCGATGCCGCCGCCCAGCGAGTGCCCGACCACCGTGGCTCGCTCGATGTCGAGGACGGTGAGCAGGTCGCGCATGCCGTTGGCGTAGGCGGCGATCGAGTAGTCGCCGCGCGGCTTGTCGGAGTCGCCGTGCCCGAGCAGGTCGGGGGCGATCACCGTGTGCGACCGGGCCAGCCGGTCGATGACCCCCGCCCAGGTGTGGCAGTTGTTCCCGATGCCGTGCAGCAGGAGCAGCGGCGGGCCGTCCCCGGCACGGATGAACGCGCGCTTGTGGCCGTGAACGACGCGTGCGTCCTGGACCTGGGGCGATGCCATCCCTCCAGTTCACCACCGCACCGTTGCCGGCGGGTTACCCCGGGCTGTCGATCAGGCGGACGACGGCGGGGCGGTCCACTTCCGCGGTGGGTGCCGGTAACCCTCGGTGAACGCGAGCAGCTCGCCTGCGTCCGCCACCACGCCCAGCGCGTCGAGCCGCCGGCCGTCGAGGTAGCCGTCGTCGACCATGCGGCGCAGCTGGGCCAGCAGCGGCTGCCAGAACCCGTCGACGTCCAGCAGCGCCGTGGGCTTGGCGTGCAGCCCGAGCATGCCCCAGGTCCAGGCCTCGAACAGCTCCTCGAGGGTGCCGGCCGCGCCGGGCAGCGCGACGAAGGCGTCGGAGAGCTCCGCCATGCGCGCCTTGCGCTCGTGCATGGTCGGCACGACCTCCAGCCGCGGCAGGCCGGGATGGGCCAGTTCGTCGTCGACCAGGTGCTGCGGGATGACCCCCACCACCTCGCCGCCGGCGGCCAGCGCGGCGTCGGCGACCACGCCCATCATCCCGACGTGGCCACCGCCGTAGACGATGCCGACACCCGCCTTCGCCAGCCCGGTGGCGAAGGCGGCCGCGGCCTCGGCGTGCGCCGGCGGGCCCGCGTGGGAGCCGGTGAAGACGGCGATCCGCACCTTTCGGATCAGCCGCGGTAGTAGCGGAAGACCGGCTCGGCGATGCAGACCGGCTTGTCGCCGCCCTCGCGCTCGATGACGGCGGAGAGCGTCAGCTGCAGGCCGCCGGTCACCTCCTCGACCGACTTCAGGCTCGCGGTGAGCCGCACCTTGGCGCCGACCGGCACGGGGGAGGGGAAGCGGACCTTGTTCAGGCCGTAGTTCACGCCCATCACCGTGTCGGTGACGGCGAGGACCTGCCCCGAGAGCGAGGCCAGCAGCGACAGGGTCAGGTAGCCGTGGGCGATCGGGCCGCCGAAGGGGCTCTCCGCCTTGGCGCGCTCGACGTCGACGTGGATCCACTGGTGGTCGCCGGTGGCGTCGGCGAACAGGTTCACGTGCTCCTGGGTGACCTCGTGCCACTCGCTGCTGCCGAGCTCGGTGCCGACGAGCCCGGGGACCTCGGCCATGGTCGTGGTGGTGGTCATGCGCGCGACTCCTTCGTCGGACGTGCGGGTGCCTCCTCGCAACCTAGTCCCACGGGACGTCCGTCTCTGCCCAGCCCCGGTGGGCAGAGACGGACGTTCCGCGGAACACCACCTGGCCTCGCGCGCCCGGCGCGGGACCGGGTTGACTGGAGGGCGTGCTCGCCTCCACCGACGGCTGGACCTCCTGCGGCCAGGGGCACCGCCACTGGGGACGGGCCGGTGCGGCGGGTCTGCTGATCCACCGCGACGGCCCCGGCGGTGTCGAGCTGCTGCTGCAGCACCGGGCCTGGTGGTCCCACCACGGCGGCACCTGGGGAACGCCGGGCGGCGCGCTGCACACCGGTGAGTCGCCGGCCGTCGGTGCGCTGCGCGAGGTCGAGGAGGAGCTGGGCCTGACGCCCGGCGACGTCGTCCTGGGCGCGGCGTCGGTCGACGACCACGGCGGCTGGGCGTACACGACGGTCCTCGCCCGCCCGGCGCGGCCGTTCGAGGCGGCCGACCTCCGGCTGGACGGCGAGAGCGACGGCGTGGCGTGGGTCCCCCTCGCCGGGCTCGCCGCCGTGTCGCTGCACCCGGGTCTGGCCGCCTCCCTCGACCGGTTGCGACCGCTGCTCGCGGGCGACGACGCGGTGCCCGGCGGGGACGGGCGTTAGGTTCGGTCCATGACCGCGCGCGACGACGTCTCCGAGATCTTCGACAGCTCCGCGTGGCAGCCGGTCGACGGGTTCGACTTCTCCGACATCACCTACCACCGCGCGGTCGACGCCGGCGTCGTCCGCATCGCCTTCGACCGGCCCGAGGTGCGCAACGCCTTCCGGCCGCAGAGCGTCGACGAGCTGATCACCGCGCTGGAGCACGCCCGGCTGTCCACCGACGTCGGCTGCGTGATCCTCACCGGCAACGGGCCGAGCCCGAAGGACGGCGGCTGGGCGTTCTGCTCGGGCGGGGACCAACGGGTCCGTGGGAAGTACGGGTACGAGCACAGCCAGGGCAGCAGCGGGCGGCTGCACATCCTCGAGGCGCAGCGGCTGATCCGCTTCATGCCGAAGGTGGTCCTCTGCGTCGTCCCCGGGTGGGCCGCCGGTGGCGGGCACAGCCTGCACGTCGTCTCCGACCTCACGCTGGCCAGCGCCGAGCACGCCCGGTTCAAGCAGACCGACGCCGACGTCGGCAGCTTCGACGGCGGGTTCGGCTCGGCGTACCTGGCCCGGCAGGTCGGCCAGAAGTTCGCCCGCGAGATCTTCTTCCTGGGCGAGGAGTACACCGCGCAGGACGCGCACGCGATGGGCATGGTCAACCGCGTCGTCCCCCATGCGGAGCTCGAGGCCACCGCGCTGGAGTGGGGGAAGAAGATCGTCGCCAAGAGCCCCACCGCCCAGCGGATGCTCAAGTACTCGTTCAACCTGATCGACGACGGCCTGGTCGGCCAGCAGCTGTTCGCCGGCGAGACCACCCGGCTGGCCTACATGGCCGAGGAGGCCGTCGAGGGCCGGGACGCCTTCCTCGAGAAGCGCGACCCCGATTTCACCCGCTTCCCCTGGCACGTCTGACACGAGCACGTCTGACACGAGGAGGACCCAAGTGATCGTCGAGGTGGTGACGGGCGCCGACGAGCGTCCGGAGGCGCGGGTGGTCGACATCGACGACCTGGGGCGGCTGCACCTGGCCCTGGGTGCGGTCACCGACGATGAGGCCGCCGAGGCGCTCGAGCGCTCCGGGCTGGGCCGCCTGCGGGACGCCGAGACCGCGTTCCTGGACGTGGCCGCGCTGCGCGCCGCCGCGGAGCCGCGGGCGGGCGACGGGGACTGGCTGACGCGGTGGGACGCGATGGTCGCCGGCGCCCGGAGCAAGGGCTGGTTGTCCGAGGACGGAGCCTCCCTCCAGGTGCACGTCGAGAGCGCCGCAGGCGCCTGAGCAGGGCGGCTACGGCCGGACGGCCGAAAAGTTAACTGTGACTTGATGCCATCAGATCGTTGTGGTCGCCCCACCGACCAGCCAGGATGATCTCGTGCATACGAGAAGCCGGAACGGAACGGCGTCATGAGCGGCACGCCGGGACGCCCGCTCAGTGCGGAGCTGTCGGAGCAGCTGCTCACCGTGGCTGTCGACATCCTGGCCGACGAGGGATGGGGACGGCTGAACAGCGACCGGATCGCCGCCCGCGCCCGGGCGGGCAAGGCCGGTATCTACCGCCGGTGGCCCACGATGGCTGCGCTCGCCCGCGCGGCCGTGAGCCGCTTCCAGCTGGTGGTGCTCCCCGAGGACGCCGGCTCCCTGCGGGCGGACCTGATGGGGCTGCTCACCGAGCGCTGGTCGCAGCCGCTCAACCGCGAGGAACGGGCGGTGGCGAGTCTGGTGGGTGCGGCGCGGCACGACGAGGAGCTGCGGGCCGGGCTCGACGAGGCGCTGGTCCGCCCGCTGGCGGCGGCCGTCCAGGAGCTCGGCGAGCGCGCCGCGCGCCGGGGTGAGGACGTCCGGCTGGATCGGCTGCGGCTGCTGACCTCGGTCCTCGAGGCCTTCTGGTGGCAGCGCTACCGGATGCCCGAGCCGCTGACCCCCGACCAGGTGGGGTTCGTCGTCGACGAGGTGCTCGTCCCGCTGCTGCGGCCGGTCGGGCAGACCGTCGCCGCCTGAGCTGCCGAGGCCCGGGGGAGGGCCGGTCGCGAGCGGATCTCCGCGGGCCGGCCCGGGCGCTCAGCCGGCGCGCCGGGAGGCCAGCCGCTCCACATCGGGCACGACCGCCGTGGCCGGGCGCTCCAGCAGGTGCTCGGCGGAGCCGGCGAGCCCGCGCAGCAACCCCTCGGCGAGGTGCCCGAGCTCGGCGGCGGCCCGCGCGGCGTCCGCCCCCGCGGTCACCAGCGGCCGGTGCCGGACCATCAGCGCCCGGACGGCCGAGAGCCACATGGCGGCGGTGACCGCTGCCGCGGTGGCCGGGTCGTGCGGGGTGGGGCCGGGATCGGCACGGTCGTCGGTGGTCCACGCCTCGCGCAGCGCGTCGGTCAGCCGCCGCTCGCTCTCGAAGACCAGCTCGCGCTCGTGCACCCGCAACGAGCCCGAGGCCTCGAGCGTGCGCACGTAGGCCTGCAGATCGGCCTCCTGCAGGGCGCTGATCCGGTCCCGCACGAAGCCGGTCAGGTAGTCGGTCAGGGCCGACAGCGGGCAGTCGGTGGACCTCCGGCCGCGGACCGCGTCGGCCGGGCCGGACACCCACGGGGTCCGGCCGTCGAAGAACAGCTCTTCCTTGGTCGGGAAGTGGTTGAACACGGTCTGCACCGCGACATCGGCCTGCCGGGCGATGTCGGCGATCGTGACCGCGTCGAACCCGCGGTCGTCGAAGAGCTGCCGCGCCACGGCGCGCACGTGCTCCCGCGTCTGCGCCTTCTTCCGCGCCCGGCGGTCGGTCGGCTCCCCCACGGTGCAGAGCTTAGGCACCGGACGCGGCGATTGCCGTGCATAACCGACCGACCGGTATGTCCCGCGCGCCACCAGGCCGGGGGCCTGCGCGGGGGGTCCGGGGTGACCAGGCACGATGGCCCGCGGTGCGCCCGGCTCCGGATGCCGTCGGCGCGCCCACCACGACTGCGAGGAGGAGCCGCCCGGTGCGGACGAGAGCTGCGGTACTGCGCGAGCCGGAGACCGAGTACGAGATCGTCGAGCTGGAGGTCCTCGACCCCGGGCCGGGCGAGGTGCTGGTCGAGATGGCCTACGCGGGGCTGTGCCACTCCGACGAGCACCTGCGGCACGCGAACCCCGGCGGGCGGTACCCCATCGTCGGCGGGCACGAGGGCTCCGGCGTCGTCCAGGCCGTCGGTGCCGGCGTGACCGGCGTGGCCCCGGGCGACCACGTCGTCACCAGCTTCCTGCCCGCCTGCGGGCACTGCCGGTACTGCGCCTCGGGCCGGTCCAACCTGTGCGACAAGGGCGCGACGATCGCCACCGGGCAGCTCCCCACCGGCACCTTCCCCTACCGGCTCGACGGCGAGCCGCTGGGCGGGTTCTGCATGATCGGCGCCTTCGCGCGGCACACCCTGCTCAGCGAGTTCTCCTGCGTGCGGATCGACCCCTGGCTGCCGCTGGACACCGCCGCGCTGGTCGCCTGCAGCGTGCCGACCGGCTGGGGCTCGGCGGTCTACTCCGGCGGCGTGCGCCCCGGTGACACCGTGGTCGTCGTCGGCCTCGGCGGGGTGGGCGTCAACGCCGTGCAGGGCGCGGTGCACGCCGGGGCGCTGCACGTGATCGGCGTCGACCCGGTGGCCATGAAGCGGGAGTTCGCCGAGTCGCTGGGTGCCACCCGCACGGTCGCCGACGCCGGGGAGGCGGCGGCCCTGGCCCGGGAGCTGTCCCGCGGCACCGGCGCCGACGTCGTCGTCGTCACGGTGGGGAAGATGTCCGGCGAGGTCTACAAGGCGGCGTCCGGCTGCCTGGGCAAGGGCGGCACCCTGGTGCTGACCGCGCTCGCCGACCGCCCCGACGAGGGCCGGGCCACGCTCAACGGCCAGCTGACCACCGTCTTCGAGAACCGTGTGCAGGGCTCGATGTTCGGCTCCTGCAACCCGTTCACCGACATCCCGCGGCTGCTCCGGATGCACGAGGAGGGCCGGCTCGAGCTCGACCGGCTGATCACCCGCCGGTACGCGCTGGACGAGGTGAACCAGGGCTACCGCGACCAGGCGGCCGGCGAGACCGTCCGCGGCCTCCTCGTCCACGCCGACTGACCCGCCCCGCCCCCTCCCAGGCATAGGAAGCTTTGCCTACGTATTCGCCTCCGGGACCGTAGGCAAAGGTTCCTATGCCTCAAGGGGGCGGGGAGCGTGACGGTCGGTTGGGGAGCGTGCCGAGTGGGCAGCCCCGGCGCATGAGCTCCCCGCGCATCGCCGTCCTCGACGTCGACGGCACCCTCGTCGACACCAACTACCAGCACGCCCTGGCCTGGTACCGGGCCCTGCGGTCGCTGGGGGAGACCTTCCCGATCTGGCGGATCCACCGGCTGATCGGCATGGGTGGCGACCGGCTCCCCGCCGCGCTCGGTGGGGACGACGTCGAGGCGCGGATCGGCGACCAGGCCCGCGAGCGCTGGACCGAGGAGTTCGACCGGGTGATCGACGAGGTGGCGCCGCTGCCCGGTGCCCGGGAGCTGGTCCAGGCCTTCCGCGAGCGCGGTCACCGGGTGGTGCTGGCCAGCTCCGGCAAGGCCAAGCACGTCGACCACGCGCTCGACCTGCTCCAGTTGCGGGACCTCGCCGAGGCCTGGACCACCAGCGACGATGTCGAGTCGAGCAAGCCCGCCCCCGACCTGCTCGAGGTGGCGCTGAAGAAGCTGGGTGAGCCCGCGGATGCGCCGAGCGTGATGGTCGGCGACTCGGTCTTCGACGTCGAGGCGGCGAAGAAGGCCGGGATGCCGGCGCTGGTCGTGCGGTCCGGGGGCTTCGGGGACGACGAGCTGCGCGGCGCCGGCGCGCTCGACGTCTTCGACACCCCGGGCGACCTGGCCGCGGCGCTGGACCGCCTCGACCTCTCCGCCTGACCGGGCCCTGCCGCTGACGAGCGGGTCAGGGCAGGCGGCCGAGGCGGCGCAGCGCCTCGTCCGGGCGGTCGGTGATCATCGCGTCGACGCCGAGCGAGACCAGGAAGTCGATGTCGGCGGCCGAGTTCGCCGTCCACACGTGCACCTCCTTACCTGCGGCGTGCGCCTGCGCCACGTATCCCGGGTCGGCTCGCAGCAGCGCCAGCCCCGGGCCGACGGCGTCCATCCCGCCTCCCAGGAGCTCGGTGCGCAGCGGGCGCAGCCGCTTGCCGATGAGCTGCACGGTCGGGACGCCGGGGGCCAGCGCGTGGGTCCGCCGCACGGCGAGCTGGGAGAAGCTCATCACCCGGAACGCCGGCCGGCCGGCCCACTGCGCCGGCCGGTCGCCGTGCAGGAGCCCGTAGCGGCGCAGCAACCGCACCAGCTCCTGCTCCACGCGGTTGGTGTGCCGGGTCGGGTGCTTGGTCTCGAAGGCGAGCCGGACGGAACCGGGTGTGGCCGTGGCGAACTCGAGCAGCCGGTCGAGGGTCAGCACCAGGCCGTTCTCGACGTCGGGCTCGTCGGTGATCGCGGTGATCGTGTCGTCCTTCCACCGATCCAGCCGGCCGCGCCGGGCGCCGAACCGGAACTGCTCCAGCTCGGCGAGGCGCAGGGCGGAGACGACGCCGCGGCCGTTCGAGGTGTGCCGGACCCGCCGGTCGTGGACGCAGACGAGGACGCCGTCACGGGTCATCCGGACGTCGACCTCCACCGCGTCGGCACCGACGACGGTGGCGTGCCGGTACGCCGCCAGCGTGTGCTCGGGCGCCTCCGCGGTGGACCCGCGGTGGGCGACCACCTCGGGGGCGTTCACCGGCGCGGGGACGGGGTGGATGCGGCGGGGCGGTCGAGCGGCACGCGGGGATCCTCCCCGTCCGCGGTGGGGCCCGCGACCGAGGGGGTGGCGGCTACCCGGCCAGCCGGGCGCGGTACTCCGGCACGGTTGCCATCGGCGGGCGCTCGTCGACGGCGACGGCGCTGGTCCGGGGCACGAAGCCCGCGCCGTCGTGCCGGAACTGGGTGAGCAGGCCGCTCGGCTCGTGCCCGGACGCCGCCCGGGCGAGCACGGTCGCGACCACCTGCCCGGCCATCGCGCCGAGCGCCTCCACGGTCTGCGAGGTGTGCCGGCGCTCCCCGAGGTCGACCTGGGCCAGCGAGGACAACCCGCCCCGTCGCAGCAGGTCGACGAGCAGGCCCACCTCGACGCCGTAGGCGGAGACGAACGGCACATCCTCGAGGGCCGAGCGCCGCCCGGCGTACTCGCCGCCCAGCGGCTGGACGAAGCCGGCGAGCTCCGGCCACAGGGCGTTGAGCAGCGGGCGGGCCGTCAGCTCGGTGACCCGGCCGCCGCCGGCGGGCACCACGGCGTCGCCGACCGCCAGCGGGCGGGTGTAGCAGCCCTTGACGTAGTCGACCTGCGGATCGGCGAGCAGCGGGCCGAGCAGCCCGGGCACGTAGTGGGCGACGTCGCCGAGCAGGTCGGCGTCGAGGAAGACGACGAGGTCGCCGGTGGTGGCGGCCAGCGACTTCCAGAGCGCCTCGCCCTTGCCGCGGCGGGTGCCGTGGCCGGGGAGCACGTCGGTGGTGGCGACGACGTCGGCGCCGGCGGCCCGGGCGACGGCGGCGGTGGCGTCGGTGCTGTCGGAGTCCACGACGAGGAGCTCGTCGACCAGCGGCACCCGGCGCACCCAGCGCTCGTGCAGGTCGGCGACGAGCCGGCCGACGGTGGCTTCCTCGTTGCGCGCGGGGAGGACGACGCTGACCCGGTGACCGCCGCGGCGCTTGGCGTGCAGCAGCGCGTCGGTATCGATCTCCGCGAGGGAGCGCGCGGTGGTGGTGCGGTCGGCGAACCAGGCGCGGGCGTCAGGTCTCACGGGCCCACTGTCGACCAGCCGGGACGCCCGCACCAGCGTGCCACCCTGCTGTTCACCCGGCCGTCACAGGACCGTTCCCGGCCGCCTGCGGACCCGGCGGCCGGGCGGTGGGGACGGCGGGCGACGTCGTCGGTCCAGGGGTCGCGCGGCGCCGAGTCGCGGTGCGTCGGGGGAGCCCCCACGATGCGGGGCATGACCACAGGTCAGCTGCCCGACCGGTTGCCCCTCCCGAGCGCACAGGGCGCGGAGCGACGACGGGTGGCGCTGCTGCTCGAGACCGCCGACGTCCTGGCGGAGCGGGCCCGGCGCACCGACGACGCCACCCAGGCGCAGGTGCTGCTGCGCCGTTCCGCGCAGCGCCGGGCGCAGGCCGCCCGGCTCGCGGCCGGCGACCGGGCGCCGGCCGCGGATCGCGGGCCGGCGCCCGGCGGGGCCCGGCCGGCGGGCAGCTCCCTCCCCGACCGCGGCTGAACGATCGCCCCGCACCCGGTTCCGCGCGTACCGTCCCGCGGCATGGTGCGGGGACTGCCGCCGGCGCCGCGCTGGGCGTGGGTCGTGATGGCGCTGGGCGTGGTCGCGCTCGCCGCGATGGCCTACCTGCTGGCCAACCGGCCGCCGCCGCCCGGGTTCTCCTCCCCGGCGTCGTCGGGCGGGTCGGTCGACGCCCCGGCGGCCGCCGGGGAGCTGCGCGTCCTGGTCGTGGGAGACGGGACCACCGCGGTGCCCGAGGGGGCCGTCGGCTGGCCGCAGCTGGTGGCCGAGCAGCTCGCCGCCGACGGGCCCCCGGTGGAGCTGCGGGTCGCCGCCGCCGACGGCAGCGGGTACCTGCGCACGCCGCCCGGCGGTCAGACCTTCGCCCAGCTGGCCGAGGCGGCGGGCGGCGACTGGGACGTGGTCGTCTTCGCCGGCTCGCGGGACGACAACGCGGCCGCGGCCGACGTCCAGGCCGCCGCGGAGGCGACCTTCGCGGCCGCGCGCGCGGCGTCCCCGGAGGCGGAGCTGCTGGCCATCGGCCCGGCGTGGCCGACCACGCCGCCACCCGGCTACGTGATCACCGACCGGGACGCGGTGTCGGCCGCCGCGGAGGCCGCCGGCGTGCCCTTCACCGATCCGCTCGCCGAGCTGTGGCTGACCGGACCCGGGCTGGTCGACGCCGGCACCGACGCACCCACCGAGGAGGGCCACCGGTTCCTCGCCGACCGGATCGCGCCGCTCGTCGAGCCTCTGGCGGCCACGGGGTCGTGAGGCCGGGCCCGGAGCCGCGGCACGCGACTAAGGTTGGCCGATGGTCCGCTGGCTGTGCGCTCTCGTCGCCGGAGCGGTCGTCACCGGTTTCGCCCTCCTGCTGGTCACCGGCGAGTACCGCAACGAGGGGCGGGTGCTCGTCACCGTGACCCGGGGCCACGGGCTGCACTCCGGTGACCTGCTCGTCCTGGCGGGCTGGGCGGTCGCCGTCCTCGCGCTGGTCGCGCTCGCCGCCATGCCCGCCCGGCGCCCGGACGCCGAGGCCCCGCCCCGCGGCTGACGCCGATCGCTGCACGGCACCTTCCTGCGGCTTTCTTGCGGATCGCTGCAGCCGGCCCTGCGGTTGCGCGCGCAGGGTCGGTGCTGCCGCGGGATGGACGTGCCACCCGGGCAGCAGGGGAGGCAGCACCGTGACCAGCCGTACCAGCACCGCCATCGCCCACCCGGGCACCGCCGCGAAGGTCGTGGGCACGCTGGCCGTCGTCGCCGCCGCGGGCGCGGTGGCCGGCCTCGGCACCTTCGGCGGGTTCAGCGGGAGCGACAGCGTGGACACCGAGGTGGGCACCGGCGTGCTCTCGATCGGCCTGACCGCCGCCGCCGGCACGGCCAGCGTGCCGTTCACCGGCGGGACGATGCTCCCGGGCGACGTCGAGCAGGTGCCTTTCGACCTGGTGAACGACGGCGACGTGCCGCTCGCGACGGTCACGTTCGGCTCGGTGGCGCGGCGGTCCAGCCCGCTGGACACCGACCGGGTCAACGGGCTGCAGATGCGCATCCAGTCGTGCTCCGAGGCGTGGACGGTGGCCGGCAGCGGCTACACCTGCGCCGGCGACGTCACCGACTTCTACGCCGGCCCGATCGTCATGCAGGAGGCGCTCTCCGGGGCCGCCAGCCTGGCCCCGGGCGGCGTCGACCACCTGCTGACCACCGTCTCCTTCCCCGCGACGGCGGGTGACGAGCTGCGCCGGCAGTCCAGCGCGCTGACCTTCACCTTCACCGCGACCCAGCGGGACGGCGCCGCGCGCTGACCCTGCGCCGCCGGCGGGCGGGGACCGGGCCCACGGGGGGCCCGGTACCCGCCCGTCCGGCGTCTGCGCGCCCTCGCGGACGGTCCGGATCCGCATCGCGGGCCTGTCAGCGCGCCGCACCGCGGAGCTGGTGGCAGAGTGACGCGGGTGAAGACCTGGCTCGAGAGCTGGCCGGTGTACCGGCAGCTGACCGGCTCGGACCCGCTGGGGCGCGGCACGGCCGCCCGCAGCAAGGCGACCGAGGCCGTCGTGTCCCGCACCGCGACCGCCGATCGCGTCGTCAAGAGCGTGTGCCCGTACTGCGCCGTGGGCTGCGCGCAGAACGTGTACGTGAAGGACGAGCAGATCGTCCAGATCGAGGGCGACCCGGACTCGCCGATCAACCGCGGCCGGCTCTGCCCCAAGGGCAGCGCGAGCAAGCAGCTGGTCACCAGCCCGTCCCGCACCACCACGGTCAGGTACCGCCGTCCGTTCGGGACGGAGTGGGAGGACCTGGAGCTCGACACGGCGATGGAGATGATCGCCGACCGCGTCCTGGAGGCCCGCCGCAAGGGCTGGCAGGACGAGGACGCCGGTCACCGCGTCAACCGCACGATGGGGATAGCGAGCCTCGGAGGGGCGACCCTCGACAACGAGGAGAACTACCTCATGAAGAAGCTCTACAGCGCCATGGGCGCGATCCAGATCGAGAACCAGGCCCGCATATAGCACTCTTCGACGGTGCCCGGTCTGGGTGCCTCGTTCGGTCGTGGCGGTGCCACGAACTTCCTGGAAGACCTCTCGAACGCCGACTGCATCGTCATCGAGGGCTCGAACATGGCCGAGTGCCATCCGGTGGGCTTCCAGTGGGTGATGGAGGCCAAGGCGCGGGGCGCCAAGGTCATCCACATCGACCCGCGGTTCACCCGCACCAGCGCGGTGGCCGACCTGCACGTGCCGCTGCGCATCGGCACGGACATCGCGTTCCTCGGCGGGCTGATCAAGTACGTCCTGGACAACGACCTCTACTTCCGCGACTACGTGGTCGCGTACACGAACGCCGCCGCCCTCGTCGGTGAGGAGTTCGTCGACGCCGAGGACCTCGACGGCCTGTTCTCCGGGTACGACGCCGAGAACCGGATGTACGACGAGGACAGCTGGGCGTACGAGCCGGAGAACCGGCCGGAGGCCAGCGCCGACGACCCGGCCGAGGCCGCGCAGCAGGAGCAGCTCGACGACGCCCCCGCCGTCCGGGAGTCCGACCAGGGGCAGGCGGCCGGCAGCGGCGGCCCGCCGATCCCGTCCAAGCCCAAGCGGGACGAGACCCTGCAGCACCCGCGGTCGGTGTTCCAGGTGCTCAAGCGGCACTTCGACCGCTACACGCCGGAGATGGTGTCCGAGGTCTGCGGCATCGAGCCGGCGGTGTTCGAGCAGGTGGCGAAGTGGGTCACCAGCAACAGCGGCCGCGACCGGACGACGGCGTGGGTGTACTCGGTGGGCTGGACGCAGCACAGCGTCGGCGCGCAGTACATCCGGACGGCGTCGATCCTGCAGACGCTGCTGGGCAACATCGGCCGTCCCGGCGGCGGCATCCTGGCGCTGCGCGGGCACGCCAGCATCCAGGGCTCCACCGACGTCCCGACGCTGTTCAACCTGCTGCCCGGCTACCTGCCGATGCCGCACGCGATGCAGCACTCGACGCTGGACGAGTACTGCGCCGACGCCGCCGGCAAGGCCGGGTTCTGGGGCAACAAGCGTGACTACATGGTCAGCCTGCTCAAGGCCTGGTTCGGCGACGCCGCGCAGCCGGAGAACGACTTCGGGTTCGACTGGCTGCCCAAGATCAACGGCGACCACAGCTCCTACCGGACGATCGCCGACATGATCGAGGGGAAGGTCTCGGGCTACTTCCTCGTCGGCGAGAACCCCTCGGTCGGGCACCCCAACGGCCGGATGAACCGGTTCGGCCTGGCCAACCTCGACTGGCTGGTCGTCCGCGACCTGCAGATGATCGAGTCGGCGACCTTCTGGAAGGAGGGCCCGGAGATCGAGACGGGGGAGCTGGCCCCCGACACGATCGGCACCGAGGTCTTCTTCATGCCCGCGGCCACGCACGTGGAGAAGGAAGGCACCTTCACCCAGACCCAGCGGCTGCTGCAGTGGCGGCACAAGGCGGTCGAGCCGCCGAACGACGCCCGCAGCGACCTGTGGTTCTACTTCCACCTGGGCCGCATCCTGCGCGAGCGGCTGGCTGACTCGACCGACCCGCGCGACCAGGCGCTGCTGCGGATGACCTGGGACTACCCGCTGCACGGGGAGACCCAGGACCCGGACGCCGGCGCCGTGCTGCGCGAGATCAACGGTTTCGGTCCCGACGGCGAGCTGCTGAACTCCTACATGCAGATGAAGGACGACGGCTCGACGTCGGGCGGCTGCTGGATCTACACCGGCGTCTACGCCGACGGGGTCAACCAGGCCGCGCGCCGCAAGCCCGGCGCGGAGCAGGGCACCGTCGCGTCCGAGTGGGGCTGGGCCTGGCCGCTCAACCGCCGGATGCTCTACAACCGCGCCTCGGCCGACCCCGACGGCAAGCCGTGGAGCGAGCGCAAGAAGTACGTCTGGTGGGACGAGGCCGCCGGCGAGTGGACCGGCGTGGACGTGCCCGACTTCGAGAAGAACAAGCGCCCGGACTACGTGCCGCCGGAGGGCGCCAGGGCGCAGGACGCGCTGGCCGGCAACGACCCGTTCGTCATGCAGGGCGACGGCAAGGCCTGGCTGTACGCGCCGGCCGGGCTGGTCGACGGTCCGCTGCCGACGCACTACGAGCCGGTGGAGTCCGTCGTCGAGAACGCCTTCTACGGCACGCAGGCCAGCCCCACGGTGGAGCGGATCGACGGGCCGTGGAACCGGGAGAACCCCTCGCGCAGCGAGGTCTTCCCGTTCCAGGTGACCACCTACCGGCTCACCGAGCACCACACCGCCGGCGGGATGAGCCGCACGCTGCCCTACCTGTCCGAGCTGCAGCCCGAGTTCTTCGTCGAGGTGAGCCCGGAGCTGGCGGCGCTGCGGGGGCTCGCCCACAACGAGTACGCGACGCTGGTCAGCGCGCGCTCGGCGATCGAGGCGAAGGTCCTGGTCACCGAGCGGGTGCGGCCGATCAGGCTGCGCGACGGCCGGGTCGTGCACCAGATCGGGATGCCGTACCACTGGTCCTACAGCGGGCTCTCCACCGGCGACTCCGCGAACGACCTGCTGGGCATCGCGCTCGACGCCAACACGCACATCCAGGAGGACAAGGTCTCCACCGCCGACATCGTCCCCGGGCGCCGTCCCCGCGGGACGGAGCTGCTGGAGTTCGTGGAGTCCTACCGGCGCCGCGCCGGGGTGGCGTCGGGCCGGGTGGGCGTGAACGGCCGCGACCCGGTCGAGGCCGCGGCGGGCGAGGGGTCGACCCAGTGACCGGCGGGTGGTTCTCGATGATCAGGTCACCTGATCGTTCCGGGTCCTGGCTCAGCACCGGTCGTGAGCCAGGACCCGGAACGGTGAGCCAGGACGCTGTCCGCCGCACGCACGACGAGAGGCCGGCATGACCTCCATCAGCTCGGCGAGCCCAGGGCTCTCCGGCAAGGATCCGAGCAACCGGCTGTTCGGGCCGCTGCCCGACGTGTCGGCCGACGCCGGCTACGTCGAGGAGCACCCCGCCCGGGTCGGCTTCTTCACCGACACCTCGGTGTGCATCGGCTGCAAGGCGTGCGAGGTGGCCTGCAAGGAGTGGAACACGCTCCCGATGGACGACTCGCACGGCGTGCGCGACGCCATGGGCATGTCCGGCATGAGCTACGACAACACCGGCATGCTGGGCGCCAACTCGTGGCGGCACGTGGCCTTCGTCGAGCAGACCCGCACCGTCGACCTGCCGATGCCGACGTTCGGCCGCCCGGGTGACGACCGCCAGGGCAGCGGGCCGTCGCCGATGACGTCCGGGGACGGCGTCAGCCTGGCCGACGCGCAGCAGAGCAGCGTGCTCAACGCCGAGGCCCTGAGCGAGTTCGACCCGCAGACCGGGCAGTCCGGCGCGGACAAGCAGATCCGCTGGCTGATGTCCTCCGACGTCTGCAAGCACTGCACGCACGCCGGATGCCTCGACGTCTGCCCGACCGGGGCGCTGTTCCGCACCGAGTTCGGCACCGTCGTCGTGCAGGGCGACATCTGCAACGGCTGCGGCTACTGCGTGCCCGCCTGCCCGTACGGCGTGATCGACCAGCGCAAGGACGACGGCCGGGTCTTCAAGTGCACGATGTGCTACGACCGGCTCACCGACGGGCTGCAGCCGGCCTGCGCCACGGCGTGCCCGACGCAGTCGATCCAGTTCGGTGACCTGGACGAGCTCCAGGCCCGGGCCGACGCGCGGCTGGCGACGCTCAAGGAGCAGGGCGTGGAGACCGCCCGGCTCTACGGCCGGGACGAGAACGACGGCGTCGGCGGTGCCGGGGCGTTCTTCCTGCTGCTCGACGAGCCGGAGGTCTACGGCCTGCCGCCGGACCCGGTGGTGACCACCCGGGACGTGCCGGCGATGTGGAAGGCCGCCGCCCAGGGCGCGGCGTTGATCATCGGCGTGGCGGTCTCGGCCGTCCTCGGCTCACGGAAGCGGTAGCGATGACCGAGGGGATCACCACGCCCGGTGCCGGCTGGCGGCGGGCGGACGGCCCGGGTGAGCGCAAGCCCCCGAAGCGCCACCGCAAGGGCGGTGGCCGGCGGCGTCGCTCGGCCGAGCAGGCGATGGTCGACGACGTCGAGTTCACGTCCTACTACGGGCGGCCGATCATCAAGCCGCCGGTGTGGAAGACCCCCGACGTCCCGCTGTACCTGTTCCTCGGCGGCGCGGCCGGCTCCTCGGCGATCCTGGCCGCGGTGGCCGACCTGACCGACCGGCCGGACCTGACCCGGGTGGGCCGGCTGGTCGCCGGTGGCGGCTCGATCGCCTCCGTCGGGTTCCTGATCCACGACCTCGGCCGGCCCGAGCGGTTCCTGCACATGCTGCGGGTGTTCAAGCCGACGTCACCGCTGTCGGTGGGCACCTACATCCTGTCGCCGTTCAGCGCGGCGGCCGGCGCGACGGCGGCGGTGGAGCTGCTCGGCTGGTTCCCGCGGCTGAAGCGCTTCGGCGGCGTGGTCTCCGCGCTGTTCGGTGGCCCGATGGCCACCTACACGGCGGTGCTGCTGGCCAACACGGCCGTCCCGTCGTGGCACGCGCCGCACAAGCAGCTGCCGTTCGTCTTCGCCGGCTCGGCGATGGCGGCCGGCGGCGGGCTGACGATGATGTTCACGCCGGTGGACCAGGCGGGGCCGTCGCGGAAGATGGCGATCGCCGGGGCCACCATCGAGCTGGCCGCGATGCACAAGGTGGAGAACGACCACGGCATCGTCAGCGAGCCGTACCACGAGGGCCGGGCCGGGACGCTGATGCGGGCGGCGAAGACGTGCACCGCCGCGGGGGCCGGGCTGACCGCCGTCGCCGGGCGGACGCGGGTGGGCGCGGTCGCGTCGGGCGTGCTGCTGGCGGCCGGGTCGCTGCTCACCCGGTTCGGCGTCTTCGACGCCGGCATGGCCAGCGCCCGCGACCCGAAGTACACCGTGGTGCCGCAGCGCGAGCGGATGGCCGCCCGCGAGGCCGGCCAGCAGGTCGGCGAGGGCGAGGGCCGTTCCGTCACGCGGTGAACCCGCCGCCCGTCGACGGGCGGCGGGTTCAGCGTCAGGAGACGGCGTCGCGGTGCCGGCCGCCGGCCGGGAACGCGAGGTGCTGCAGCCGGCCGAGCGCCGGCACGGGCAGCACGTGCCGGCGGAGCCGGCCCCGTGCGCGTAGGGCGGCCACGGCCTCGACCGTGTAGCGCCGCCACAGGCGCCGCGGCTCCCGGGCCAGCCGCACCAGCCAGTTCAGCTTGAGCGGGTACGCCCAGGCCGGGTAGTAGCCGTCCTGCTGCACCTGGTCGAGGAACCCGCCGCAGGTGAGGGCGAGCCCGGACGGCATCCGGCGGGCCACCTCGAGCACGAACGCGTCCTGGTGCGGCGCGCCCAGCCCGGCCAGCACGACGGTCGGCCGGACCGCCGCGAGCCAGTCGTCCAGCTCCCGCCCCTCGGGCACCCCGGCGAAGCCGTCCCGGGCGCCGACGATCCGGCCTCCCGGCGGCAGCAGCGCCGCGACGGCGCGGCAGGCGCCGGCGAGGGACTCGGGCGTTCCGCCGACGATCGCCACCCGCGGGGCCGTCAGCCGCGCGAGCAGCGGCGGGATCACCGCGTCGGCGCTCGTCCGGGGCACCTCGGTGCCGAGGACCCGGCGCAGCAGCAGCCCGTCGACCCCGAGGTAGGTCAGCTGCTGCAGCACGTGCGGCGACCGGTCCACCACGGCGAGGGCGCTGTGGTGGTTCAGCCAGGAGACGCTGACGGCCGGGTGGCCGGCATCGTGCACGCGCGCCAGGTGAGCCGCGACCTCCACCGAGGCGTCGAGCGGTCCGGCCGCCGCTTCGGGCGCGGCCGGCCGGCGCCGCTCGATCCGTTCCCGGCCCAGGTCGATGACCTGGGCCGACGTCGTCAGGTCGCCCATCAGATCGGCCGCTTCGCCGGCCAGACGATCTCGCTGTCGGCGACCTCGTCGTCCAGCCGCTGGAAGTAGTCGCCACCCGCGGGCAGCACGCCCTGCTCCGCCAGCGACGTGGCGATGATCCGAGCCAGCTCGATCGCTCCCTTCGCCTGGAAGTGGGTGTCGTCGTAGCGACCGTCGGGGTAGTTCGGGTACTCGCCCGGCTCGACGTGGAGGAAGTAGTCCGTCGTCCCCTCCGGACCCAGCTCGTTCCACAGGTCGATGCTCATCTCGGTCAGGTCGACCAGCGCCACGCCCTGCTCGGCGGCCAGCGCCCGCATCGCGGCCGGGTACTCCCCGTGCGTGGTCTTGGCGACCCCCGCGGAGTCGAACCGGCGGCGCTCCACCGGCGTCACCAGGACCGGGGTGGCCCCGGCCGCCCGGGCACCGTCGATGTACCGCTGCAGGTACTCCTGGTAGGTGCCGTAGGGATCGGTGTACCGGGTCGGGTCGTCGTCCTTCTCGTCGTTGTGGCCGAACGAGATGAGCAGGTAGTCACCCGGCTGGATCTCCGCCAGCGTCCGGTCGAACAGGCCGCTGTCGTAGTAGTCCTTCGAGCTGGCCCCGGACTTGGCGTAGTCGATCACCGTGGCGTTCTCGGTGGTGAACAGGCCGAGGGCCTGGCCCCAGCCGGTCCGCGGCGCCTCGTTGGACTGGTAGACCGAGGCGGTCGAGTCACCGATGACGAAGACGTTGAGCGGGCGGGTCTCCCCGCTGCCCTCGGTCACCGTCGCGCTCGCCGTCGTCGCCGCGGACTCGTTGCCCGTGACGTCGACCGCGGTCACCCGGTAGTAGCCGGTCGAGCCGACCGGGACGGTGTTGTCCAGGTAGGTCGAGGCGGTGATCGGGTCACCGGTGAGGCGGGCGTAGGTGCCGCTCTCGCTGAGTGCGCGGTACACGACGTACCCGGCGACGTCGGCCTCGGCGTTGTCGGCCCAGTCCAGCGTCACCGCACCCGGCGCCACCTCGGCGGTGAGGGCGGTCGGCGCGGCCGGCGCGGTGGTGTCCGACGGCGGCGGCTCCTCCTCGCCGGTGGGGTTCCAGCCGTCGTTGCCGGCCAGGTAGTCCCACTTGGTGTACTGCTCGGCCTGCGCCGCCGTCAGCTGCGGACGGCTGGCGTTGACCCCGGCGCCCGGGCCGGTGTTCTGGTACTCGAAGAACCGGGCGTCCTCCCACGAGAAGCCGCTCATGTCCGTCCACGGCGCGGACTTGATCGCCGCGGGCAGCACGGTGTCGCGGATGACGACCTGCGCGATGGCGTTCACGTCACCGCTGGGGTGCCAGGGCCGCCCCAGGTAGAACGTCCCGGCCGGCGCGTCGCTCTCGACCACGCTGTCGGTGATCAGGATCCCGTAGGGCAGCGAGATGTCGATGCTGCTGGCCGTCAGGTAGCCGTTGTTCGAGCTGCTCCCGCGGCTGGAGGCGAAGATCGTGCTCCGGTCGAACACCGCGGTGCCCCGGCCGAAGATGAAGTCCACGTCGCCCTCGACGTAGCTGTCCACGAAGTAGGACCGGGCCTGCACGCCCTTGCCGGGCGAGTCGACCATCAGGGTGTCCTGGTCGCCGAGGAACCGGACGTTGTCGAACACCAGCCGGTCGCCCTGGGTCTTGACCGCCAGTGCCTGCTGGCTGGTCAGCGTCGAGGACGCCTCGTCGAAGGAGTTCTCGAACGTCAGGTCCCGGACGGTGATGTCGCTGCCCTTGATCAGCACGCTGGCACTGCCCGAGCTGCCGTAGGTGCCGGAGCCGTCGGGCTTGGGCGTGCCCGCCGCGTTGTCGTAGGTGATCACGACGTCCGTGGCGTTCCCGGTGGTCCCGACCAGGGTCACGTAGCTGCGCGACATGGTGACCACCTCGCGGTAGGTCCCGGGCCGGATGGCGATCACGACCGGGTCGGCCGCGGTGCCGGTGGTGCCGGCCGCGTCGACGGCGGCCTGGACCGTGGTGAAGTCACCGGAGCCGTCCTGCGCGACCAGCAGGTCGTGCTCGGGCAGCGGCTGACCGGCGGAGGTCACCGCCACCGGGTCGGACGGCGCCGACTCGTTGCCGGCGGTGTCCACCGCGGTGACCGCGTAGGCGTAGCCGACACCCGGCGCGACCGCGCCGTCGGTGTAGCCCGGCGTGGTCAGCAGCTCGGTGGTGAGCAGGTTCGCCGCGGTGGCCTCGACCGTGTCACCGGTGGCCCGGTAGACCCGGTAGCCGGCCACGTCGGCCTCGCCGCTCGCTGTCCAGGACAGCGTGGTGGCGTCGGTCCCGGCGGTGGCGGTCAGCCCGGCCGGAGCGGCCGGGGCGGTGACGTCGCCGTGGTCGGGCTCCGGCTCGCCGATGGGGTTCCAGCCGTCGGAGCCGGCCAGGTAGTCCCACGCGGTGCGGTCGGCGGCCTCGGCGGCGGTCAGCTGCGGCCGGTTGGCGTTGACCGTGGCGCCGGCGCCGGTGTTCTCGTACTCGGAGAAGCGGCCGTCGGTCCAGGCGTTGGGGGACATGTCCACCCACGGCTGCACGGTGTCGATCGCGGCCGGCAGCTCGGTGTCCCGGATGGTCACCTGGCCGCGCGAGTTGTGCACCTGGCCGTTGTCGACGTAGCCGTCGCTCCACCCGCGCCACGGACGGCCCAGGTGGAAGGTGCCGGCGGGGGCGTCGCTGGTCACCGTGCTGTCGGTGATCAGGATGCCGTAGGGGTTGGTGTCGGCGGTGCTGGCCGCGGTGAGGTAGCCGTTGTTGGAGCTGCTGCCCCGCGACAGGGCGTGGATGGTGCTCTGGTCGAACACCGCCGTCCCGCGACCGAAGATGAAGTCGACGTCGCCCTCGATGTAGCTGTCCACGAAGTAGGACCGGGAGACGTCGCCGGCGTCGGGGGAGTTGACCAGCAGGGTGTCCTGGTTGCCCAGCACCCGCACGTCGGTGAAGACCAGCCGGTCACCGGTGGTGTGCAGCGCGACCGCCTGCTTGTTGGTGAAGGTCGCGGCCGCCTCGTCGAAGGCGTTCTCGATGGTCAGGTCGCTGACGGTGACGTCGTCGCCCTTGATCAGCACGCTCTGGCTGTTGCCCGTCCCGTAGGCGGAGCCGGTGGCCGGGTTGGTGGTGCCGGCCGCGTTGTCGTAGGTGAGGACGACGTCGGTGGCGGTCCCGGTGGTGCCGAGCAGGCTGATCCAGTCCTGCTCGATGCGCACCAGCTCGCGGTAGGTGCCGGGCTTGATGGCGATGACCACCGGGTCGGCGGCCGAGCCGGCCGCGCCGGCGGCGTCGATCGCGGCCTGCACGGTGGCGTAGTCGCCGGTGCCGTCCTGGGCCACCAGCACGTCGTGCGGCGGCAGGACCTCACCGGTCGGCGTCGCCGTGACCTCGGCAGAGGCGGGCGAGGCGTTACCGGCCTGGTCGACCGCGACGAGGACGTAGTGGTACTCGGTACCGCTGATCACGCCGCGGTCGGTGTAACCGGCGCCGACGAAGCCCTCGCCGACCAGGTTCTCGGCGGTCAGCGCGACCGGCGAGGTGGTCGAGCGGTACAGGTCGTAGCCGGCCAGGTCGGCCTCGCCGTTCTCCGTCCAGGTCAGCTCGACCGCGCCGTCGGTACCGGTGGCGGTGACGCCCGCGGGGGTGGCCGGCGGGGTGACGTCCACCGGGTCGCCCGGCAGGGTCTGCCCGGTCGGGTTCCAGCCGTCGCTGCCCGCGAGGTAGGCCGCCTTCGTGTACTGCGGCGCCTGCTCGTCGGTCAGCTGCGGGCGGTTGGCGTTGATCGTCGCGCCGGGCCCGGTGTTCTGGTACTCGGAGAACCGGGCGGCGGTCCACGGGGTAGTCGCGTTCCAGTCCTTCCAGGGCTGGGTGGTGTTGATCCCCGCACCGAGCTCGGTGCCGCGGATCGTCACCTGCGCCTGGGAGGCGGTGCTCGCCGGGTAGGGGCGGCCGAGGTAGATGCCGCTGCCGTCGGTGACGATCTCGCTGTCGGTGATCAGGAAGCCGTAGGGGTGCTCCGAGCTGATCGACGAGTCGGTGATGCTCGCGCCGGGCTGGTCGAGCACGTGGACGGTGCTGTCCTCGAACACCGCGACGGCGCGGCCCAGGATGATGTCCTGCCCACCCTCGACGTAGGCGTTGGAGAAGTAGAGCCGGCTGTAGGTCGTGGTGTTCGCCGTCTGCAGCTGCAGGGTCTGCTTGTTGCCGAGGAAGGCGACGTTGTCGAACACGTCCTTGTCGCCGGAGTTCACCTTCAGCGCGGTGGCCTGGGCGCCGGTGACCCCGGTGCCGTTCGTGTTGGCCACCGTCAGGTTCAGCAGCGACCACTCGTGGCCGGACAGCGAGACGGTCGGGTTCGCCGCGTCGGCGGCGGTGAGGACCGTGTCGGCGGGGTCGGTCGTCGCACCCATGATCGTGACGCCGTAGCGGTTGCCCGAGGTCACCAGGCCCTCGTAGGTGCCCGGCTGGACCAGCACCAGCCTCGGGTCGGCGCGGTGGTCGGCGTTGTTCGGCACCAGGTCGACGCCGGCCTGCACGGTCGTGGCGTCCGCGGAGCCGTCGGCGGCCACGACGACGTCGGCGTCCACCGGGGTGGCGACGGCGGCGGCCGAGGCGGCCGAGGTGTTGTCCGCGGTGTCGGTCGCGGTGACCGTGTAGGAGTACCGGGTCCCGATCGTCGCGGTGTCGTCGGTGAAGGAGGTGCCCTCGACCAGCGCGTCGGTCAGCTCGACCGGCTCGCCGCCGTCGGCGGTGCGCTGGACGTCGTAGCCGGCGAGGTCGCCCTCGGCGGAGGGCGCCCAGGTGACCGTGACCGAGCTGTCGCCCAGCACGGTGCTGACGTCGGCCGGCGCGGCCGGGGCCTCGGTGTCGCCGACCGGGGCGGACCTGGTCGCCTGCCGGGCGCCCAGGCTGCGGGTCAGCGCGAGGTCCTCCTCGCCGCCCCAGTAGGTGGTGGCGCCGCCTTCGACGAACCACTGGCCGGTGGAGGGGCGGAAGACCGCGATGTCGGCCGCACCGTCGCCGTCGTAGTCGGCCGGGACGGCGATGTCGCCGGTGCCGCCCCAGTAGGTGGTGGCGCCGCCTTCGACGAACCACTGGCCGGTGGAGGGGCGGAAGACCGCGATGTCGGCCGTGCCGTCGC
>NZ_JBJHAM010000025.1:0-50239 GCF_054051035.1 Blastococcus sp. SYSU DS0619
CCCCGGCCCCCCCCCCCCCCGGCGCCGGCCCCCCCCCCCCCCCCCCCCCCCCCCCCCCCCCCCCCCCCCCCCCCCCCCCCCCCCCCCCCCCCCCGCGCCGCCCCCCCCCCCCCCCCCCCCCCCCCCCCCCCCCCCCCCCCCCGGAACGGTGAGCCAGGACCCCGGACCGCGAGCCACACCCGGGACCGCGAGCCAGACCCGGGCCCTGAGCCGGGGCGGCGCATGGCCGGCAGTGTCAGAGCTTCTTCTGGCGGGCACTCCAGTCGCGCATGCGCTGGGGGTAGCCGGTCACCTGGGCGTCGTACACCGGGATGGCCAGCTCCTTGGACAGCTTGCGGGCGACGTCGGGCCCGTCGATGCGCCGGCGGGTCCACTCGCCGTCGGCCGCGACCAGGACGATCGTCGCCTCGGTGACGGCCGTCCGGGGCTCCACGTAGCCCTCGACACCGCGGCGGCTGGCCACGAACTGCTCCAAATGGCTGAGGTCGCCCCGCTGGGAGGCGCGGTCCAGCGTGGACCGGCCGGCACCCCCGGCAGTCCCGCGGCGGCCGCGCCACCGGTCGAACAACCCCATCGACCTCTCCGTCCTGCCGTGGCCGCGCTGATCACCGCGACGCCCGCGGGAGCAACGGTGCTACCGGCCAGGTCGTTCCCGGAGTGGCAGGATGGGCACCAGCCCCCGCCCGCTCGAGCGGGGACGCCGTCCGTCGCTATCGAGGAGCATCCGTGAGCGCACCCACCTCCCCCGCCGACCTGGTCATCCTCGGCGGTGGCTCAGGCGGATACGCCGCAGCCTTCCGCGCCGCAGAGCTGGGCATGAACGTCGTCCTCATCGAAAAGGACAAGGTCGGCGGCACCTGCCTGCACCGCGGCTGCATCCCGACCAAGGCACTGCTGCACGCCGGCGAGGTCGCCGACCTGGCCCGCGAGGGCGAGCAGTTCGGCGTCAAGACGTCGCTGGCCGGCATCGACATGGACGGCGTCAACAACTACAAGAACGGCGTCGTCTCCAGGCTCTACAAGGGTCTGCAGGGCCTGGTGAAGGCCCGCAAGATCACCTACGTCGAGGGCGAGGGCCGGCTCACCTCCCCCACCACGGTCGAGGTGAACGGCCAGAGCTACGAGGGCAAGCACGTCCTGCTGGCCACCGGCTCCTACCCGCGCACGCTCCCGGGCATCGAGCTCGACGGCAGCAAGGTCATCACCAGCGAGGACGCCCTGGAGCTCGACCGCGTCCCGAGCTCGGCGATCATCCTGGGCGGCGGCGTCATCGGCTGCGAGTTCGCCAGCGCCTGGAAGTCCTTCGGCGTCGACGTCACCATCGTCGAGGGCCTCCCCCACCTCGTGCCGCTGGAGGACGAGTCCTCCTCGAAGCTCCTCGAGCGCGCCTTCCGCCGCCGCAAGATCGGCTTCGAGCTGGGCAACAGGGTGTCCGGCGTGCAGACCACCGACAACGGCGTCAAGGTGACCCTGGAGAACGGCAAGGAGCTGGAGGCCGAGCTGGTGCTCGTCGCCGTCGGGCGCGGCCCGGTCAGCGCCGGCATCGGCTACGAGGAGGTGGGCGTCGCCATGGAGCGCGGCTACGTCCTCGTCGACGAGTACATGCGCACCAACATCCCGACGATCTCCGCCGTCGGCGACCTCGTCCCGACGCTTCAGCTGGCCCACGTCGGCTTCGGCGAGGGCATCCTCGTCGCCGAGCGGGTGGCCGGGCTGGAGCCCGCCCCCATCGACTACGCCGGCGTCCCGCGGATCACCTACTCCGACCCCGAGGTCGCCTCGGTCGGCCTCACCGAGGCCCAGGCCAAGGAGCGCTACGGGGAGGTCAAGACCCTCACCTACGACCTCGCCGGCAACGGCCGCAGCCAGATCCTCAAGACCACCGGTGCCGTCAAGCTCATCCAGGCGCCCGACGGCCCGGTCGTCGGGATCCACATGGTCGGCAGCCGGGTCGGCGAGCTCATCGCCGAGGCCCAGCTGATCTACAACTGGGAGGCCGAGGCCGACGACGTCGCCAGCCTCATCCACCCGCACCCGACGCAGAGCGAGGCGCTCGGCGAGGCGCACCTCGCGCTCGCCGGCAAGCCGCTCCACGTGCACGGCTGATCTCGCTCCACCCCCCACCCACCCAGCGCCAGAAGGAGCACTGCCCCGATGCCGACCTCCGTCACCATGCCCGCCCTGGGCGAGAGCGTCACCGAGGGCACGGTCACCCGATGGCTCAAGCAGGAGGGTGATCAGGTCGAGGTCGACGAACCTCTCCTGGAGGTGTCGACCGACAAGGTCGACACCGAGATCCCCTCGCCGGCCGCCGGCACGCTCACCAAGATCCTCGTGGCCGAGGACGAGACCGTCGACGTCGGCGCCGAGCTCGCCGTCATCGGCGGCGGGGACGGCGACGAGGGTGCCGGCAGCCAGCCGGCCTCCGCCGAGGACGCCGACAGCACGCCGCAGACCCCCGACCAGCAGGTCGAGGACGCCGGCTCGGGCGAGCAGCAGGAGGAGCCCGCCGCGGAGCCCGAGCCGCAGCCGGCCCCTGCCGCCGAGTCCGGTGGCGGTGGCGGTGGCGGTGAGGGCACCCCGGTCACCATGCCGGCGCTCGGCGAGAGCGTCACCGAGGGCACCGTCACCCGCTGGCTGAAGGCAGTCGGCGACGAGATCACCGCCGACGAGCCGCTGCTGGAGGTGTCCACCGACAAGGTCGACACCGAGATCCCGGCGCCGGTCAGCGGCACGCTGCTGGAGATCACGGTCAACGAGGACGAGACCGTCGACGTCGGCGCCCAGTTGGCCGTGATCGGCACCGGCGCGTCCGGCGGCGGCTCCGCCCCCGCACCGCAGCAGGAGGCTCCGAAGCAGGAAGCCCCGGCCGAGCCGGAGCCGCAGGCCGCGCCCAAGGCGAAGGAGGCCGACCCGGCCAGCGCCCAGCCCGGTGGCGACTACGGTGCCAGCGGCGCCCAGCCGTCGGACTCGCCGACCTCGGCGCCCCCGCCGCAGGTGGCCCCGCAGGCTCCGGCCGCCTCGGCTCCGGCGGGTGACGGCGGCAGTCAGTACGTGACCCCGCTGGTGCGCCGCCTGGCCGCCGAGCACGGGGTCGACCTGAACGCGGTCTCGGGCACCGGCGTGGGCGGGCGCATCCGGAAGCAGGACGTGCTCGCCGCCGCGGAGAAGTCCGCGGCTCCGGCCGAAGCCCCCGCTGCGGCGAAGCCCGCCGCGGCCCCCTCCGGTGGCGCGCGCACCCCGTCGCCGGCCGCCACGCCGGACACCTCGGTGCGCGGCCGCACGGAGAAGCTGTCCCGTCTCCGCGGCGTGATCGCCCGCCGCATGGTCGAGTCGTTGCAGGTGAGTGCGCAGCTGACCACGGTCGTCGAGGCCGACGTCACCCGCATCGCCAACCTGCGGCAGCAGGCGAAGGGCGACTTCGAGGCCCGCGAGGGCGTGAAGCTGTCGTTCCTGCCCTTCTTCGCGAAGGCGGCGGTCGAGGCGCTCAAGCAGCACCCGTCGGTGAACTCCTCGATCGACCTCGAGGCCGGCACGGTCACCTACCACGACACCGAGAACCTCGGCGTCGCCGTGGACACCGAGCGGGGTCTGCTCGTCCCGGTCATCCACGAGGCCGGCGACCTGAGCCTGGGCGGGCTGGCGCGCAAGATCGCCGATGTGGCCGAGCGGACCCGCACCAACAAGGTGACGCCGGACGAGCTCGGCGGCGGGACGTTCACGCTGACCAACACCGGCAGCCGCGGCGCCCTGTTCGACACGCCGATCATCAACCAGCCGCAGGTGGCCATCCTGGGCACCGGCTCGGTCGTGAAGCGGCCGGTCGTGGTGCAGGACGCCGAGCTGGGCGAGGTCATCGCGGTGCGGTCCATGGTGTACCTGGCCCTCACCTACGACCACCGGATCGTCGACGGCGCCGACGCCGCGCGCTTCCTCACCACGGTGCGCGAGCGCCTGGAGGCCGGTCAGTTCCAGGGCGAGCTCGGTCTCTCCTGATGGACCTCCGCTCGGGGCCCCGGTGACCACCGGGGCCCCGAGCCCTTCCTGCCCTCGGAACCCGCGCCCGCTGGGGAGTGCCGCATGAAGATCGCCGTGTCCGGTGCGTCCGGGCTGATCGGCAGCGCCCTGCTGCCTGCCCTGCGCGCCGAGGGCCACCAGGTGGTGCAGCTGGTGCGCCGCACCCCGCGGACCGCCGACGAGCACCGCTGGGACCCTCAGCACCGGCGGATCGACCCGGCGGTCCTCCAGGACGTCGACGCCGTCGTGAACCTGGCCGGCGTCGGGGTCGGCGACCGGCGCTGGAACGCCAAGCACAAGCAGGCGGTGCTCAGCAGCCGGGTGGACACCACCGCCACGCTGAGCGAGGCGCTCGCCGCCGCCGCGGGCGCCGACCCGGACCGGCCGCGGGTGCTGCTCAACGGATCCGCGGTGGGCTGGTACGGCGACACCGGGGACCGCGTCGTCGACGAGTCCGACCCCGCCGGCGACGACTTCCTGGCCCGGGTGTGCCTGGCCTGGGAAGGGGCAACCGCGCCGGCCACCGACGCCGGTGTGCGGGTGACCACCCTGCGCACGGGTCTGGTCCTCGGGCACGGTGGTCTGCTCGGGCGGATGCTGCCGCTGTTCCGCGCCGGGCTCGGCGGGCGGCTGGGGTCCGGCCGGCAGTACATGCCCTGGATCAGCCTGGAGGACGAGGTCGGCGCGATCCGGTTCCTGCTGGACCACGAGGTGCCCGGTCCGGTGAACCTCTGCGGCCCGGAGCCGGTGACGAACACCGAGTTCACCGCCGCCCTCGGCCGGGTGCTCCACCGGCCGACGGTGCTGCCGGTGCCCGCGCCCGCGCTGCGGATCGTGCTCGGGGAGTTCGCCGACGTCGGCGTGCTCGCCGGTCAGCGGGCCGTGCCGGCGAAGCTCACCGAGGCCGGGTACCGCTTCGCGCACCGCGACGTGAACTCCGCTCTGCGCGCCGCCGTCGCGCGGCCCTGACCCCGGCTCTCCTCCGGCACCGATCTCCCGGGTCGGGCCGTCCCGCTCAGGACACGCGCTCGGCCCGATCGATCCGCCAGCCGTCGGGAGTCCGGACCAGCACCATCCGGACCTGGGCGTCGGAGCGTCCGGGCACCGTGCGCAACGGGACGCCGTCCGGGTCGCCGGCCGGCACCACGCGGTACTCCGGCCAGCGGTCGGTGAGCAGCAGCTCGGCCCGGTCGGGCGAGGCCTCCCCGACGCCGAGGTCGACGACGACCGGGGCGAACCCGCGCAGCGTCTCCCCCGCCACCGTCAGCCGCTGCGCGTGATCCTCGTCCGCGGCGAGGAGCGCGCTGCCTACGGGGTAGACGTCCCGGAGCCGCGCCGGCGTGCCGCTGAGCCCCTCCGCCCGCCGCGCGTACAGCTCGGTCAGGACCGCACGCCACTCGTCCGGGCCGGTCGGCGCCGCCGTCTCCGGCAGCCCGTCCGCCGGGGCCTCCGCAGCCGCTGGGGCCTCCGCAGCCGCCGGGTCCTCCGCACCCGTTGGGGCCGGTGCGGTGGACGCCGGTGACCCGGTGCCGGATGCCTGGGGAGCGACGGCGGCAGCCGGCGAGGTGCCCGCGGCGTCGCCACCCCCACCCCAGCGAGTGCCCGCCCAGGCGGTGACGGCCAGGGCCGCCACCACCAGGGCGGTGACCAGCAAGCCGCGGGCCAGCGGACCGGCCGCGCTCGCCGGGCGCCCGGCCCGCCGCCGGCCCCGGGCGGGCGGGTGGACGACGACGGGTGCCGGCCGCGGGCGGCGGCCGGGCACCACGTGGGTGAGCTCGGTGCGCGCGTCGGGACGGCCGGCACCTGCCCCGGGCCCGGCCGACAGGGCGACCGGCTCCGGCCGGCAGGCGTGCCGCAGGTCCAGGGCGAACGCCGCCGCGCCGCCGCGGTGGTGCGGATCGGCGGAGAGCCCGCGGCGGATGACCGCGATCAGCTCGGCGGGGGCGTCCGGAGCGAGCTCCGCCAGATCGGGCAGGTCACCCTCGGCGGCCACGGTGAGCGTGTCGGCGGGGGTCGCGGCGTTCCACGGGGCGATGCCGGTGAGCGCGTGGAAGGCGGCCGCGGCGATCCCGAAGACGTCGGACGCCGGACCGGGCGCGCCGCCTCGGGCCACGGCCGGATCGACGTAGGCGGGGGTGACCTCCGCTGCCGCCGTCTCCCCGAGCACCCGGGCCACGCCCAGATCGGTGAGCACCGGCCGCCCCTCGGCGGTGAAGACGATGTTGCCCGGCGACAGGTCGCCGTGCACGACGCCGTGGTCGTGGGCGTGGGCCAGCGCCGCCGCGACCGGCGCGATCGCGGTGACGACCTCCCCCGGGTGGAGCCGGCCGCGACGGCCCAACAGGTCGGCCAGGCTGCCCCCGGCGAGCAGGTCGAGCACGAGCGCGACTCGTGGCGCCCCGCCGCGACGGGGTTGGTGCACCACCTCGTGCAGCCGCACGAGGTGCGGGTGGTCCAGCTCCCCCAGCAGTGCCGCCTCACGGGCCTGGCGCTCGGGATCGCCGGCCACCAGCACCTTCACCGCGAGCGCCTCCCCGCCACCGCGCGGGACCGCCCGCCACACCTCCCCCGATGCGCCACGGCCCAGCAGCGCCTCGAGGGTGTAGCCGGGGACGACGGGTGGCGGGGCGGCGCCGGGACCGGACGGCGGGACGACGGGCATGACCGGGACCGTAGGACGATCCGGCCGGTCCGTGCCGGCGTCGTCCACAGGCCCCGACCGCGGCCACGCGGTCGGGGTCGTCCACCCCGGCTACCGTCGGGCCGTGTCGATGCCGCAGCGGGCCCAGGTCGTCGTCGCCGGTGCCGGCCTGGCCGGGCTGTCCGCCGCGACCCGGTTGGCCGCCGCCGGGCTCGACGTGCACGTGCTGGAGGCCGGCGGGCACGCCGGTGGCCGGCTGGCCACCGAGCGCATCGACGGCTTCGTCGTCGACCGCGGGTTCCAGGTGCTGAACACCGGCTATCCCCGCGCCGCCGACCTCGACCTCCCGACGCTGGACCTCGGCTGGTTCGAGCGCGGCGCGGTGATCCGCGTGGACGGCCGCGCGCACCGCGTCGTCGACCCGCGGCAGCGCCCGGCCGGCGTCCTCGGCACGGCCGCCGCGCCGCTCGGGTCGCTGCGGGAGAAGGCGGCCCTGGTGGCCTTCTCCCTGCGCGCCGGCTACTCCCCCGTCGACCGGCTGCTGAGGGCGCCGGAGCGGACCGCGGAGGAGGCCCTGCGCGCGGCGGGGGTCGGGGATGCGGCCCTGGAGCGGTTCCTGCGCCCCTTCCTGGCCGGGGTCCTCCTGGAGGACGAGCTGGCCACGTCCAGCCGCTACGTGGACCTGCTGTGGCGCAGCTTCGTCCGGGGCGGGACAGGACTGCCCGCCGCGGGCATGCAGGCGGTCGGCGAGCAGCTGGCGGGGCGGCTCGGCGCCGAGCGGGTGCACCTGCGCACCGCCGTGCGCGCCGTCTCCTCCGGGTCGGTGCTCACCGACGACGGCTCCTGGTCGGCCGACGCCGTCGTCGTGGCCACCGACCCCGCGACGGCCGCCCGCCTCCTGCCCGCGCTCGACGCCGCCGCCCCGCGCGAGGTCACCACGCACCTGCACGTGCTGCCGGAGTCACCGTCCCGGACGCCGCTGATCGTGCTCGGCAGCCCCGGCGGCCGGCTGGTCAACACCGTGGTCCTGTCCGACGCCCAACCCCGCTACAGCCCCGACGGGCGGGCGCTCGTCGCCAGCTCGACGCTCGATCAGACGCGCGCCGACGAGGTGGTCGGCGAGATCGCCGCCGCACACGGCGTCTCCCCGGCCGATCTGGCACACCTGACGTCGGTCACCGTGCCCGGGGCGCAGCCCGCCGCGCTCCCCCCGCTGCAGCTGCGCCGGCCGGTCGACCTCGGCGACGGCGTGTTCGTCTGCGGCGACCACCGGGACACCCCGTCCATCCAGGGCGCGATGGCCAGCGGGGCACGGACGGCGCGCGCCGTCCTCCGTGCGCTGCGGCCCGCCGGCGCCCCCGACGACCGGAGCGCCGGCTGATGCCCGCCACCGCACCCACGATCCTGGCCACCAGCATGGGCTTCGCCTCGCGGGGCCGCGGGCCGTACGGCTGGCGGCCCGGGCCGGTCTTCGACCTGGCCGTCGAGCTCGCCGGGGCGCCCGACCGACCGCGGCTGTGCTATCTCGGGACGGCGACCGGCGACGACCCGGCGCGCGTCGCCGGCGTCTACGGGGCCTTCGCCGGCAGTGCGGTGCAGGTCAGCCACCTCAGCCTCTTCCCGATGCCCACGGTGGCCGACGTCCGGGCGCACCTGCTGGCGCAGGACGTCGTCTGGGTCGGTGGCGGCAGCGTGGCCAACCTGCTGGCGGTCTGGCGGGTGCACGGGCTGGACGAGGTCTTCGGCGAGGTGTGGCGGGCCGGCGTCGTGCTGGGCGGGGTCTCGGCGGGCTCGCTGTGCTGGCACGTGGGCGGCACCACCGACTCCTACGGGCCCGACCTGCGGCCGGTGACCAACGGCCTAGGGCTCATCCCGACGTCCAACGGCGTCCACTACGACTCCGAGGAGCAGCGCCGACCGCTGTACCACCGGCTCGTGGCCGACGGCGCGCTCCCCGGCGGGCACGCCACCGACGACGGCGCCGGGCTGGTCTACCGGGGGACGGAGCTGGTCGAGGTGGTCTCCGACCGGCCCGGAGCGGCGGGCTACCGGGTGGAGCGGGGCGCCGACGGCGCCGCGGTGGAGACCCGGCTCGACCCGCGCCGCCTGGCGTGACGCAGGCATAGGCTGGGCCCGTGGCTGAGCTGCATGTGGTGCACGCCGGGACCGTTCCCTACGAGGAAGCCTGGGCGCGCCAGCGCGAGCTGCACGCGCAGCGGGTGGCCGGGGAGGTCCCCGACACGCTGCTGCTGCTCGAGCACCCGCCGGTCTACACCGCCGGCAAGCGCACCGAGCCGCACGAGCGGCCGTTCGACGGCACCCCGGTCGTCGATGTCGATCGCGGCGGCAAGATCACCTGGCACGGCCCGGGCCAGCTCGTCGGGTACCCGATCGTCGCGCTGCCCGACCCGGTCGACGTCGTCGCCTACGTCCGGCGGCTGGAGGGCGCGCTGATCGAGGTGTGCGCCGGGTTCGGGGTGGACGCCGGCCGGGTCGAGGGCCGCAGCGGCGTCTGGCTGCCGGCCGACGCCCCCGGCAGCGGGTTCCGGCCGGAGCGGAAGGTGGCCGCCATCGGCATCCGGGTGGCGCGCGGCGTCACGATGCACGGCTTCGCGCTGAACTGCGACCCCGACATGACGGCGTTCGCCAACATGATCCCGTGCGGCATCCCGGACGCCGGCGTGACGTCGCTGTCGGCCGAGCTGGGCCGCGACATCACCACCGCGGACGCCATCGCCCCGGTGGAGGCCGCGATGACGGCGGTGCTCACCGGGCAGCCGGCCGGGCCGCGGGCGTGACCCCGCTCCCCCGCAGCGAGTACGTCAGCCTCACCACGTTCCGGCGCTCCGGCGTCGCCGTCCCCACCCCGGTCTGGGCCGCCCCCGACGGGGAGTCCCTGGTGGTCTGGACCCGTGCGGACTCCGGCAAGGTGAAGCGGCTGCGCCACACGGCCCGGGTGACCGTCGCGCCGTGCGACGTCCGGGGCCGGGTGCGCGGGCCGGCGGTCGACGGAATCGCCGAGTTCGTGCCGGAAGCGGGACGACCGCAGGCACTGGCCGCCCTCCGCGCGGCCTACGGGCTGAAGTTCACCGTGGGCAACGCGACCGCGCGGTTGCTGCACCGGCTGCTGCGCCGCCCCGGCGACCGCCACGAGCTGATCCGCATCCGCCCCGTGTGACGACGTCCCCTGCCTCCCCGCCGCGCGCGGCGGAGGCAGGGGGACGTCGTCACCCGATCACGAAGTTGACCAGCCGGCCGGGGACGGCGACGACGCGGCGGATGGTCGCCCCGTCCAGGTAGCCGGCGATCTTGTCGTCGGCCCGGGCAGCGGCCTCCAGCGCCGCGGCGTCCGCATCGGCCGGGACGGTCACCTGCGACCGCACCTTGCCGTTGACCTGGACGGCGACCTGCACGGTGTCCTCGACCAGCCAGCGCTCCTCCACCTGCGGGAAGGGCGCCCACGCCGACGACTCCTGGTGGCCCAGCCGCGACCACAGCTCCTCGGCGAGGTGCGGCGCCAGGGGGGCGACCATGAGCACCAGCGCCTCGGCCACCGGCCGGGGCACCGGCGACGACGCGCCGAACGTCGAGGTGAGGTGGTTGGTCAGCTCGGTGATCCGGGCGATCGCGATGTTGAACCGCAGCGTCGCATAGCCGTCCCGCACCCCGGCGAGGGCGCGGTGCAGCGCGCGCTGGGTCGCGTCGTCCGCGGCGACGTCGTCGGCGGCCCGGACGGCGCCGGTCTCCTCGTCGACGACGACGCGCCAGATGCGCTGGAGGAGACGCTGCGAGCCGACGACGGCCTTGGTCTCCCACGGCCGGGACTGCTCCAGCGGTCCGGTCGACATCTCGTAGACCCGGAAGGTGTCGGCGCCGTACGCCCCGATCATCTCGTCGGGCGTGACCATGTTCTTCAGGCTCTTGCCGATCTTCCCGTACTCGCGGTTGACCGGCTTGCCCTCGTAGAGGAACTGGCCGTCCTTCTCGACCACGTCGGCCGCGGGCACGTAGAAGCCGCGCTCGTCGGTGTAGGCGAAGGCGGAGATGTAGCCCTGGTTGACCAGCCGGCGGAACGGCTCCTCGCTGGAGACGTGCCCCAGGTCGTGCAGCACCTTGTGCCAGAACCGTGCGTACAGCAGGTGCAGGACGGCGTGCTCGACGCCGCCGACGTACAGGTCGACGCCGCCGACGTCACCCGGCTCCCGCGGGCCCAGCCAGTACTTCTCCAGCTCGGGGTCGACCATGCGCTCGTCGTCGGCGGGGTCGAGGTAGCGCAGGTAGTACCAGCACGACCCGGCCCAGTTGGGCATCGTGTTGGTCTCGCGCCGGTACTTCTTCGGGCCGTCGCCCAGGTCCAGCTCGACCGTCGTCCACTCCGAGGCACGCGACAGCGGCGGCTCGGGCGCGGAGTCGGCGTCGTCGTCGGCGAAGGTCTTCGGCGAGTAGTCGTCGACCTCGGGCAGCAGCACCGGCAGCATCGACGTCGGGACGGCGACCGGCAGGTCGTCCTCGTCGTAGACGATCGGGAACGGCTCACCCCAGTAGCGCTGCCGGCTGAACAGCCAGTCGCGCAGCTTGTAGGTGGTGGTCGCCTCGCCGTGACCGTGCTGCACCAGCCACTCGGTGATGCGCGCGATGGCTGCGGCCTTGTCCAGGCCGTCCAGCGAGATCTCGTCGTTGGCGGAGTTGATCATCGCGCCGGGGCCGGAGTACGCGCCGCTGTCGTCGTCGAAGCCCTCGGGACGCTCGACGGTCGGGACGATCGGCAGGCCGAACTCCCTCGCGAACTCCCAGTCGCGCTGGTCCTCGCCCGGCACGGCCATGATCGCGCCGGTGCCGTACCCGGTCAGCACGTAGTCGGCGATGAAGACCGGCAGCTCGCGGCCGTTGACCGGGTTGACGGCGGTGACGCCGAGCCACACGCCGGTCTTCTCGCGGCCGGCGTCCTGGCGGTCCAGCTCCGAGCGGCGGGAGGCCTGCCGCTGGTAGGCGCGCACCGCCTCGGCGGGCGTGGCCGCTCCCCCGGTCCAGCGCGGGTCGGTGCCGTCGGGCCAGACGTCGGCGGTCAGCGCCGCGACCAGCGGGTGCTCGGGCGCCAGCACCATGTAGGTCGCGCCGAACAGCGTGTCGGGCCGGGTCGTGAAGACCTCGATCGTCTCGGCTGCGTCGTCCGCGCGCCCCGCCACCCCCGGCACGCCGAAGCGGACCTTGGCACCGGTCGAACGGCCGATCCAGTTGCGCTGCATCAGCTTCAGCGAGTCCGACCAGTCCAGCCGGTCGAGGTCGTCGATCAGCCGGTCGGCGTAGGCGGTGATCCGCATCATCCACTGCTTGAGCGGGCGCCGGAACACCGGAAAGTTGCCGCGCTCGGAGCGGCCGTCGGGGGTGACCTCCTCGTTGGAGAGCACCGTGCCCAGCCCCGGGCACCAGTTCACCGGCGCCTCGTTGAGGTAGGCCAGCCGGTGCGCGTCGACGACCTTCCGCCGCGACACCTCGTCCAGCTCCGCCCAGGGCTGGCCCGACGGGTTGGTGCCCGCCGCCGGCGTCCGCGTCCCGGCGTCCAGCTCGGCGACCAGCTCCTCGATGGGGCGCGCCTTGCCCGCGACCTCGTCGAACCAGGCGCCGAAGAGCTGCAGGAAGATCCACTGGGTCCACTTGTAGTAGCCCGGGTCGATGGTGGCGAAGGTCCGGCGGTCGTCGTGGTCGACGCCCAGGCGGCGCAGCTGCGCCCGGATCGCGGCGATGTTCGCCTCGGTGGTGATGCGCGGGTGCTGCCCGGTCTGGACGGCGTACTGCTCGGCGGGCAGGCCGAAGGCGTCGTAGCCCATCGGGTGCAGCACGTTGTCGCCGTCCATCCGGCGGAAGCGGCTGGTCACGTCGGTGCCCAGGTAACCCAGCGGGTGGCCGACGTGGAGGCCCGCGCCCGAGGGGTACGGGAACATGTCCATCGCGAAGTACTTGGGCCGGTCGGCGACCCGCTCGAAGCCCCCGCCGAGCCGACCGACCGGGTTGGGCGTGTGGAAGGTGCCCTCGGTCGCCCACCGGTCCTGCCAGGCCAGCTCGATGCGCTGGGCCAGCGCCGGGGTGTACCGGTGCGGAGGTATGTCCCCGCCCACCCCGTCACCCGCGGGCCCGGTGCTGGGCTGGCTGTCCGTCTGGCTCATCGTCTGGTGCTCCCGGATCGTGGTGCTCGCGGTGCGGTACCGGTGGGTGGGCAACAAAAAACCCCTCACGCAGGAGGGGTCGCCGTGCTGTCCGAACGCGTCAGGTCAGCACGGCCGGAGAAGCAGGAGCCGACCGGTCACGCGCCCGAGCCTACCGCCTGGTCCGGCGGCCGCGACGTCCCGTCCTGCGTGTGGCCGCCGGCCACCGGCGCGCCTCGCTCCTCCCTCCTTGGGGCCAGAACGGACGGATTCGTCTCGCCGACCCGGTGCCCCTGACCGATGACCTGGTCGTGGACCCCTCCGACGCGCTGCTCCGTGGCCGCGCGCCCAGGACCGGCGGGCTGCTGCTCGGCTGTCTCGCAGCGCTGGCCGCGTACGCGGCGGGCGAGCTCTGGCGCCCGACCGGCGGCACCATCCAGATCACATACGACCTGCTGGCCTACCAGGCCGTCTACCTGCTCGGTGCGGCCGTGTGCCGGCGGACCGCCGTGCGGCACCGGCGGGACCGGCTGGTCTGGAACGCGCTCGCCGTCGCCCTCACCGCCGTCGCGGTGAGCACGACGCTCTACGCGCTCGTCCTCGAGCCGCTGCTGGGGACCGTCCCGGCGTGGCTGCTGGTGGTCCTCTGGGCGCCGGCGTACCCGGCGATGGGCGTGGCGCTCGTCGGGCTGGTCCGCTCCCGCGTCGGGGAGACGCACCCGAGCATGTGGTTCGACGGGCTGACCGGGGCCTGCGGCGCGGTCATCTTCGCCGTCACCCTGCTGCCCTCCATCGCCTCCGTCCCGGCCGACGGCCCGCTCGCGCTGGTGCAGCTGTACCCCGTCGCCGACACCTTGCTGCTGGCCGCCCTCTCGGCCGTCTGCGCCGTGATGGGCTTCCGCCGCGACTGGCCGATGGTCCTGCTGGTCGCCGGACTGCTCTGCACCCTCGCCGCGGACGCTCTCTACCTGAACCAGGTGGCGCGGGACGAGGTGACCATCGGCGGCCCGCTGACCCTGACCTGGCTCACCGGCGCGGCCTTCACCGCGCTCGCCGCCCACGTCGCGGGGCGCACCCCGGTCATCGAGCCCGCGGACACCGACCCGGTCGCGCGGCTGAGCTGGCGGGTCGCCTTCGTCCCGCTCGGCTCGAGCGTGATGAGCGTCGCCGTCCTGGTGTCCACCTGGGGTTCGGCCGGCCTCGACATCGCCGGCTGGGCCGCCGTCACCTGCCTGCTGGCCACCCTGGCGCGCACGGCCATGTCCATCCAGGAGCTGCGCGGGCTGCACGAGATCCGGGAACAGGCACGCACCGACGAGCTGACCGGCCTGCCCAACCGGCGGGCGCTGCTCGAGCGGGGCCGCAGCGCCCTCGCCCCGGGCGCCGACCAGCCGGTCGCCCTGCTCCTGCTGGACCTCGACGGGTTCAAGGAGGTCAACGACAGCCTCGGGCACGCCGCGGGCGACGACCTGCTGCGGATGATCGGGCCCCGGCTCTGGCCGGAGCTGGGCCCCGGGGAGCTGCTGGCGCGCCTGGGCGGGGACGAGTTCGCCGTCCTGATGCCCGGCGCCGGCCTCGACGACGCCGTCGCGCGCGCCGACCGGCTGCGCACCCGGGTGCTCGAGCCGTTCGTCGTCGACGGAGTCCGGCTGCACGTCGGGGTGAGCGTCGGCATCGCGACCGGCCCCGTCCCCGCCGCCACGGTGACCGAGCTGCTGCGCTGCGCCGACGTGGCGATGTACGGGGCGAAGAACGCCCGGGAAGGGGTGCGCTCCTACGTCCCCGATCCCGGGAGCGGCTCCGGTGACCGGCTGCGGACGATGGAGGACCTCCGGATCGCCCTCGACCAGGGTCAGCTCGTCGTCCACCTGCAGCCCCAGGTCGCGCTCGACAGCGGCGAGGTGGTCGGCGTGGAGGCGCTGGTGCGGTGGCAGCACCCGGTGCGCGGGCTGCTCTCCCCCGCCGTCGTCCTGCCGGTCGCCGAGCAGGCCGGCCTGATGCGCCCGCTGACCGATACGGTCCTCGAGCTGGCGCTGGCCGCGGCAACCCGGTGGTGGCCGGAGCGGGCGGTGCCGGTCTCGGTGAACCTGTCGGCGGCCAGCGTGACCGACCCCGGCCTGCCGGCCACCGTCTCCGGGCTGCTCCGCGCGCACGGGCTGCCGGCCCGGGCGCTCACCCTCGAGCTGGTCGAGGACACCCTCATGGCCGACCCCGACCGCGGCCGCACGGTCCTGGGCGAGCTGCGGCGGCTCGGCATCCGGACCTCGATCGACGACTACGGCACCGGGTACAGCTCGCTGGCCTACCTGCGGCACCTGCCCGCCGACGAGCTCAAGCTCGACCGCAGCCTCACCCACGACGTGGGCCGCGACGACCGCGCGACGGCGATCGTCCGCCACACCGTGGCCCTGGCCCACGACCTCGGGCTCAGCCTCGTGGCCGAGGGCGTGGAGGACGACGAGACGGCGGCGGTGCTCGCCGGGCTGGGCTGCGACATCGCGCAGGGGTACGCCATCGCCCGGCCGATGCCGGTCGAGGACTTCCTCGCCTGGCTGCCCGCCCGCCCCGCACCGCGGTCGGCCGCCGTTCCCGTGCCCGCCCCGCGGGCGCCGGTGCCGCCCGCGGGGACCCGTGCTCGCGCGTCGGGTTCCCGTTCCGGCTCCGGGCAGGTCCCGTTGTGACAAGGTGCCCGCGTGCGCGGCGCCCGACCTGACGTCCGGGGAAACGCCTGGTCCGAGGCGCTGTCACGGCCGCTGGTGCTCGCCGTCCTCGGCTGCACCGCGGCGTTCGCGACCGGCACCTGGCGCCTGCCGCACACCCCGACCGAGACCCTCGTCTACTCCGGCGTCCTGTCCCTCCTCGCGCCGGCGCTCGCCGTCGTCCTCTGCCTGCAGGCCGCCCGGCGGGTCCCCGAGGAGCGGTCGGCCTGGTGGGCCGCGGCGGCCGGCTTCTCGTTCAACATCGCCGGGGACGTGGCCTACCGGCTGGTCCTCGTCACGGGGGGCGAGCCGCCCTTCCCGTCCGTCGCCGACGTCTTCTGGCTGGCCTCGTACCCGGCGCTGTTCGCCACCCCCCTGCTGTTCCTGCGCGCCCGGCTCACCTGGCCGCACGCCGGCACCTGGCTCGACGGGACCATCGGCGCCCTCGGGGTGACCGCGGTCGCGGTCGCCGTGGTGATCGTCCCGGTCGTGCCCGCGGCGGACCTTTCACCCCTCGCCACGGCCGCGAACCTCGCCTACCCGGTGGCCGACGTGCTGCTGCTGACCCTGGTGGGGGCCGTGCTCGCCATCGTCGGTCTCCGGGCCGACCCCGTCCTGACCGCCGTCTGCGCGATCCTCACGTCGAAGTTCGTCGGCGACCTGCTGCTGGCCAAGGCCCAGGCCGGCGACGGGTACGTCCCCGGCGGTCCGCTGGACCTGCTCTGGATGGCGAACGCCTGCCTGGCCGCCGTCGTGGCCGCAGCGGCGCGCCCGCGCCGCCGGACGCCGCCCGCCGTCGCCCCGGGCTCCCCGGTGCAGTGGCGGGCGCTGGTCATCCCGGTCGCCTGCGCCATCGCGTCGCTCGCCGTCCTCGGTGCCCGCTGGGGCGACGGTGTCCTGCGGACGGCGGAGGTCCTCGCGCTCGCCTGCCTGGCAGCGTTCCTGGTCCGGACGGCGGTGACCTTCGCGGAGAGCCGCGGGCTGCACGAGGCGCGCCGGCAGGCGGGGACCGACGACCTCACCGGGCTGCCCAACCGCCGCGCCCTCGTCCAGCGGCTGGAGGGGCGACTGACCCGGGGCCGCCCGACCGGGCTGCTGCTGCTGGACCTGGACGGGTTCAAGGCGGTCAACGACGGCCTGGGCCACGAGGCCGGTGACGACCTGCTGCGCCGGCTCGGGGCCCGGCTGCTCCCGGAGGTGCGCCCGACCGACCTGCTGGCCCGGCTCGGGGGCGACGAGTTCGCCGTGGTGCTGCCCAGCGGCGACCGCGCCGACGCCGACGAGTGCGCGGAGCGGATCGCCGGGTTGATCCGCCGGCCCGTCGACGTCGCCGGCGTGCCGGTGCAGGTAGGGGTGAGCATCGGCGTCGCGCTGGCACCGGAGCACGCGACCGACGTCAACGGCCTGCTCCGCTGCGCCGACGTGGCGATGTACGCCGCCAAGGCCGGTGGTGGCGGCGTCCAGCACTTCTCCCCCGGCTCTCCGGCGGCCGCCCCGGCACCCTCGGGTGTCCCGGGCGCTGGGGACGACGGAGTGCGGTTCCAGCCGGTCCTGGGGGCCGACGGCCGGGTGGTCGCGGCCGCCGCCGTCGGTGCCGGGGACGGCGCCCCGGCCACGACGGCCGCCCTGACCGACGCACTCGCCGCGGTGGCCCGCTGGTGGGCCGGCCACCCCGTGCCGGTGGAGGTCGCCCTCGCCGCCTCGGACGGGGACTCCGCCCGCCTGCCGGACCGGATCGCCGCCGAGCTGTTCCGGAGGGACCTGCCCCCGGCGGCCCTCGTGGTCCGGTTGCGCACCGACGCCCCGTCCTCCGGCGACGTCGCCGCGCTGCTGGGCGCGCTGCGCCGCAGCGGCGTGGGCACCGCGGTCGACGGCCACGGCCCCGGCGTCCTGGCCCTCACCCGGCTGCGCGACCTGCCGGCCGACCGGATCCACCTGGACCCGGCACTGGTCCGGGACGTCGTCGCCGACGCCCGCGCCTCCCTGGTCGTCGGGCACACCGTGGCGCTGGCCACCGCGCTGGGTGGCACGGTGGCGGCCGACACCGTGGACCGGCACACCGACGCGGTCCTCGGGCGGCTGGGCTGCCAGGTGCTCCGGGCACCCGCCCCGGCGATGACCGCCGACGCCTTCCGCGCGTGGCTCGACCGCAGGAACAGCAGCCCGGCACCCGCCGGCCCGGCCCGGCCGGGGCCCGCTCAGCCGAGCTGAGGCGCCACCTCGCCGGCCACCAGGTCCAGGTGGTCGAGGTCGGAGAGGTCGAGCACCTGGAGGTAGACCCGCGAGGCGCCGGCCTCGGCGTACCGGCCGAGGGTGTCGACCGCCTCCGCGGGCGTGCCGGCGACACCGTGCTCCCGGAGCTCGTCGACGTCCCGGCCGATCGCGGCGGCCCGGCGGGCGAGCTCCGCCTCGTCGCGGCCGACGCAGAGCACCAGCGCCGAGCTGTACACCAGCGACGCCGGGTCGCGGCCCGCCTCGTCGCAGGCCGCACGGACACCGGCGAACAGCCGGGCGTTGTCGGCGGCCGGCATGAACGGCACGTTGAACTCGCCCGCGTACCGCGCCGCCAGCCGCGGGGTGCGCTTCGCGCCCTTGCCGCCGACGAGGATCGGCACGCCGCCGTCCTGGACGGGCTTGGGCAGCGCCGGCGAGTCCGACAGCCGGTAGTACCGCCCGTCGAAGTCGAACGTCTCGCCCACCGGCGTGCGCCACAGGCCGGTGAGGACGGCCAGCTGCTCCTCGTACCGGTCGAAGCGCTCCCCCAGCGGCGGGAACGGGATGCCGTAGGCGGTGTGCTCGGCCTCGAACCAGCCGGAGCCCAGGCCCAGCTCGACCCGGCCCCCGCTCATCTGGTCCACCTGCGCCACCGAGATGGCCAGCGGACCCGGGAGCCGGAACGTACCGGCGGTCATCAGGGTGCCGAGGCGGATCCGGCTGGTCTCCCGGGCGAGCCCGGCGAGGGTGATCCAGGCGTCGGTGGGGCCGGGCAGGCCGTCCCCGCCCATGGTCAGGTAGTGGTCGGACCGGAAGAAGGCGTCGAAGCCGGTCTCCTCGGTGCGGCGCGCGACGGCGAGCAGGTCGTCGTACGTCGCGCCCATCTGGGGTTCGGTGAAGATGCGGAGCTGCACGGCCGGACGGTAACCAGAACCACGCCCGGTCGCCCATTCGGCCGCGGTCTCGGGGTGTGCGTACCGGCCGGACCGGGCAGGATGATCGCCAGACGATCAACTCGGAGGTGCAGCACGTGTTCCACAAGAAGACGCGCGGCGAGATCATCAGCGCCGAAGTGCAGGAGGGCCTGGCCCACCTGGGGACGGCGGTGACCGAGGCCGGTCGCGCCGCCGCCGAACAACTGGCCCCCCACGTGGAGGCGGCCCAGCGGGCCGTCGCCCCCAAGGCGGCCGCCGCCGCGGCGGTGGCCGTGCCGGCCGTGGCCACCGCCCGGGAGAGCCTCGGCGACCGCGTGGACGCCGCTCGCGACGCCATCGGCCCGCGCCTCGATGCCGCCCGTGAGGCCGCCACGCCGCGGGTCACCGCGGCACAGCTGGCCGCCGCACGGGCCGCCGCCGACTTCGGCCCTCGGGTGGAGGCGGCCCGCGGGGCAGCGCAGAAGGCGTACCGGGACGACCTCGCCCCGCGCCTGACCGCGGCGCAGGCCGCGGCCCTGGGCTACGCGACCCCGCGGGTCGCGCTGGCGCGCGAGGCGGTGTCGCCGGCGCTGGAGAGCGCCCGCGGCACCCTGGTCGCCGGGGTGGACAGCGCCCGCAGCGAGATCGATGCCCGCCGCGCCGAGTTCGCGGCCGCAGCGGCGGAGTCGACCCGCAAGGCGCGGAAGACCGCGAAGAAGGCCCGCAAGAAGGCCGGCAAGAAGCACCGCGACTTCGAGAAGGCTGCCGCCGCCACGGCGAAGACCGTGAAGCGCCGGACGGGCGTGCAGCCGGAGCCGCGCCGCTGGCCGTGGGTGTTCGTTCTGCTGGCCGCGGGTACTGCAGCGTTCGTCCTGCTGCGTCGCAAGAAGGCTGACGCGTGGACGCCCGCACCGGCCGGCGACGGCCCGGTGCCCAGCTACCGAGAGGACCCCGTGCCCAGCTCCGACAGCACCTCCGGCAAGACCGTGTCCACCGCCGACACCACCGGCGACTCAGCGCCGCCGGAGTCGGACATGGGAGTCCGCGACGCCCAGTTCGTCGACGGTGACGGCGCCGACAGCGCAAGCGAGGACATCAAGAACACCCCGGAACCCTTCACCTCCGGGGGCGGCGCCACGGAGGGCCCCACCGCGGGTCCGGACGACAAGCAGGTCTGACCGCGCACGCCGTTCCACCGCCGCAGCCCCCGTCGCCCCGCGCGACGGGGGCTGCGTCGTCTTCGCGAGTACCGTGGGGATCATGAGCGAGGCACCCCCGAGGAACCCTGAGCAGACCCCCGTCCAGGACTCCCGGATCGAGCCCGCCGGCCGGAAGATGCTGCGCCTCGAGGTGCGCAACAGCCAGGTGCCGATCGAGCGCAAGCCCGAGTGGATCAAGACGCGGCTGAAGACCGGACCGGAGTACACCGAGCTGAAGTCGCTGGTCCGCCGCGAGGGCCTGCACACCGTCTGCGAAGAGGCCGGCTGCCCCAACATCTACGAGTGCTGGGAGGACCGGGAGGCCACGTTCCTCATCGGTGGTGACCAGTGCACCCGGCGCTGCGACTTCTGCCAGATCGACACCGGGAAGCCCGCCGACTTCGACGCCGACGAGCCGCGGCGCGTCGCCGAGAGCGTCGCGACGATGGGGCTGCGGTACGCCACCATCACCGGCGTCGCCCGGGACGACCTGCCCGACGGTGGCGCCTGGCTCTACGCCGAGACCGTGCGGCAGATCCACGCCCAGCTGCCCGGCTGCGGCGTCGAGCTGCTGATCCCCGACTTCAACGCCGACCCGGCCCAGCTGGCCGAGGTCTTCTCCTCCCGGCCCGAGGTGCTCGCGCACAACGTCGAGACGGTGCCCCGGATCTTCAAGCGCATCCGCCCCGGGTTCCGCTTCGAGCGGTCCCTGTCGGTGATCACGGCCGCCCGCGAGGCCGGTCTGGTCACGAAGTCCAACCTGATCCTGGGCATGGGCGAGGAGCCGGAGGAGGTCGTGGAGACGATGCGGGCGCTGCACGACGCCGGGTGCGACCTGCTCACCATCACCCAGTACCTGCGCCCCTCGCCGCGGCACCACCCCGTCGTCCGGTGGGTCAAGCCCGACGAGTTCGTGCAGTTCCAGAAGGACGCCGAGGAGATCGGCTTCCCGGGCGTCCTGGCCGGCCCCCTCGTGCGCAGCTCCTACCGCGCCGGGCGGCTCTACCAGCAGGCGATCGAGGCCCGCGGGCTCGCCCACCAGGGCTGACCGGCGGTTCGGCACCGGCGGGTGCGGGGCGGGCGCGACCGGCGGCCCTATCCTGGGTCCATGGCACGCAGCAAGTCCTCTGACCCCACCGCCCCGGGCGGCAGCGCCGGGCGCACGCCGAAGGACGGTGGGCGCGGCCGGAGCTCCGGTGCCACCGCCTCCGGCTCCACCGCCTCCGGCAAGACGGGCAAGGCGGGCAAGGCGCCGAAGCTGGACAAGAACGGCCAGCCCAAGGTCGGCCGGATGAAGAAGCTCCGCGGCCAGGCCGGCATGATCAAGCAGGCCTACACCCTCACGCGGAAGAACGACCCGAAGCTCCCCTGGATCATGTTGATCTGGTTCGTGGCGGTCGCCGCGGTCGTCGAGCTGATCGGCATCCTGCTGAGCTCGCCGTTCATCTTCCTCCCGCTGGCCCTGATCGCCGGTGGCCTCGCCGCGCTGATCGTCTTCGGCCGTCGCGCCCAGGGATCGGCCTACCGGCAGGTCGAGGGCCAGCCCGGCGCGGCCGCGTGGGTGCTCGAAGGCATGCGGGGCGACTGGCGGGTGTCCTCCGGCGTCGCGGGCACACCGCAGATGGATGCGGTGCACCGGGTGCTGGGCCGGCCCGGGATCATCCTGGTCGGCGAGGGCTCCCCGGTCCGCGTCCGCGGGCTGATCGCGCAGGAGAAGAAGAAGATCGCCCGCGTGGTCGGCGACACCCCGATCTACGACGTCGTCGTGGGCGACGACGAGGGCCAGGTGCCGCTGAAGAAGCTGAGCACCCACGTGATGAAGCTGCCGCGCAACCTCAGCGCCGCCGAGGTCAACTCGCTGGGCCGGCGGATGAGCGCGCTGGGCGGCCCGCGCATGCCGGTCCCCGGGGGCCCGCTGCCCGGCGGCCGGCAGATGTCGGTCAGCCAGCGCCAGGTCCGCCGGCGCTGACCAGCACCGCCGTCGAAGGGCCTCGTCCGAGCCGGACGGGGCCCTTCGTGCTGTACCGCCCCTCTCCCCGGAGGTGCGTCGCCATCCCGGCACCCCGGCCAGGCGTCGCCGCGATACTGGGTGCATGACGTCACGGGGCGAGGTCCGCGTGTGGCATGCCGAGGAGGGCTGGGGGGTCCTCGACTCGGCGGCCACTCCGGGCGGCTGCTGGACGCACTACTCGGCCGTCCTCGTCCCCGGGTACGGGGCTCTCGATACCGCAGCGGCCGTGGAGTTCACCTTCGAGACGGCTGAACAGGACGGGTACGCGTTCCGGGCCGTCGAGGTGTGGCCTGCTGACCAGTCGCCGGTGCGCGACGCCGACGTCGTCTCCGGCCCATCCCCCGCCTACCGCTCCACGCTGACGCTCACCTCCGACAGCGAAGCCGAGACCGGCGGGTCGTGACACGGCACGGCGGTGCGTCGCGCCCGTCGCGCACGCCCCTCACCGACGGACGACCACGTAGGCACCGGCATGTCGGTCATGACGTCGGCGAACCGCAGCGGCGGCCGGTTCCGTCAGGGACCCGTCACACCGTCACCGCAGGAGGGGCGGGTCTCAGTCGAGGACGACGGCGGTTCCGGTGAGCCGGTCGTGCAGACCGCGGCCGTCGGCGTCGACCAGCAGCGCCGGGACCAGCAGCATCAGCAGCGCGGTGCGGACGACGGCACGCCACAGCGCGAGCCGGGCCCCCGGCGCGGGGTGGGCCAGCCGCATCCCGAACACCCGGTGACCGGGCGTCTGGCCGAACAGCACCAGCGTGACGACGGTGAGGACGCCGAACACCACGAGGCTCCAGTTGCCCGGGCCGGCAGGCGCCGTGAACGCCCAGCCGATCAGCGCCGTCCCGAGCGCGTCGACGAGGAAGCCGCCGACCCGCCGGCTGAAGGGGGCCAGGGAACCGGGCCCGGAGGCGGGCAACCCCAGGGAGGCGCCGCGATCCGGGGCCTGAGAGGGTTGTTCCGCATTCCTGACCATGACCGCAAGCGTAGTAAGCGCACCCGCTGCCCCCTGCCCTGCAGAGGGCAGACATGACGAGCGACACGCCCAGCGCGTTGTTACCGCCCCGAAACACTCGGGACACGGCGGGGCAACTCCCCGCTCGTAGCGTCCCGTTCGGCCGTCCGCCCACACCCGGAGGATCGATGTTCACCAGTCCCGACGAGGTCGCCGCCTACATCCGCGACAACGACGTCGAATTCGTCGACGTCCGCTTCTGCGACCTGCCCGGCGTCATGCAGCACTTCACCATCCCTGCGTCGACGTTCGGCGAGGACACGTTCAGCGAGGGCCTCGGCTTCGACGGCTCCTCGATCCGCGGGTTCCAGGCGATCAACGAGTCGGACATGCTGCTGCTGCCCGACGCCAACAGCGCGTTCGTGGACCCGTTCCGCAAGCACAAGACGCTGAACGTCAACTTCTTCATCCACGACCCGATCACGCGTGAGGCCTACAGCCGCGACCCGCGCAACGTCGCGAAGAAGGCCGAGGCCTACCTGGCCTCCAGCGGCATCGCCGACACCGCGTACTTCGGCCCGGAGGCGGAGTTCTACGTCTTCGACTCGGTCCGCTACGACACCACGATCAACCAGGGCTACTACCACATCGACTCGGTCGAGGGTTCCTGGAACAGCGGTTCCCCGACGGGCGAGAACGGCGTCGGCCCGAACCGGGGCTACAAGGCCCGCCCCAAGGGCGGCTACTTCCCGGTCGAGCCCTACGACCAGCAGAGCGACCTGCGCGCCGACATGATGAAGAACCTGATCGGCGCCGGCCTGGAGCTCGAGCGGGGGCACCACGAGGTGGGCACCGGCGGTCAGGCCGAGATCAACTACAAGTTCGACACGCTGCTGCGCTCGGCCGACAGCCTGATGCTGTTCAAGTACGTCATCAAGAACACCGCCTGGGCCGCCGGCAAGACCGCGACGTTCATGCCCAAGCCGCTCTTCGGTGACAACGGCTCCGGCATGCACTGCCACCAGAGCCTCTGGAAGGACGGCCAGCCGCTCTTCCACGCCGAGACCGGCTACGCGGGCCTGTCCGACATGGCCCGCCACTACATCGGCGGCCTGCTGGCCCACGCCCCCTCGCTGCTGGCCTTCACCAACCCGACGGTGAACAGCTACCACCGCCTGGTGCCCGGCTACGAGGCCCCGATCAACCTGGTCTACTCGGCCCGGAACCGGTCGGCCTGCCTGCGCATCCCGATCTCCGGCGACAGCCCGAAGGCCAAGCGCATCGAGTTCCGCGTGCCCGACCCGTCGGCCAACCCCTACCTCGCCTTCTCGGCGATGCTGATGGCCGGCCTCGACGGCGTGAAGAACAAGATCGAGCCGCCGGCGCCGGTCGACAAGGACCTCTACGAGCTGCCGCCCGAGGAGGCCCTGGGCATCGAGAAGGTGCCCGCGTCGCTGGACGCCGCGCTGGACAACCTCGAGACCGACCACGAGTACCTGATCGACGGCGGGGTGTTCACGCCCGACCTGATCGAGACGTGGATCGACTACAAGCGGGCCAACGAGATCGACCCGATCCGCCTCCGCCCGCACCCGCACGAGTTCGCGATGTACTACGACATCTGATCTCGCCTGCTGCACGCCGCGGCCCCCGACCTCCTCGAGGTCGGGGGCCGCGGTGCTTCCGGTCGTCGCGGGCAGCCGGCCCGGAGCCGTAGCCGACACCCCGTCCGGCGGCGTAGCGTCCGGAACCCTCAGGCAGATGTGCACCCGGCAGCGATCGCCCGCCGTGCGGTGCCCGTCTCCGTTCCGGGGGAGTCGTCGTGGGCCTTGCACGTCGGAGCGCGCTGGCGATCGGCAGCGTCGTCGCGCTGCTCACCTCGTCCGCCGCCGTGACGATCGCCGCCGGAGCCGAGCCGGGCGACTGCCCGGACGTGGCGATCGTGGGGGCGCGCGGGTCCACGGAGCCGAGCACCACGGCCAACCGCGGGATGGGCACGAACGCCGACTACTTCGCCGACGGGCTCGAGCGCGAGCTGACGGCCAGGCACGGCGGCGGGCTGGTCGTCGCGAACCTGCCCGTGGCGCACTCCCCCACGGCGGTCAGCGCGCTGACCCCGACGCGGACCGAGCTCACCGCGCTCGGCGACCCGGCCCGGCGGGCCGCGGCGATGGACCGCTACACGACCGAACGCCTCGGGACCTACGCGCGCAGCGTCGACCAGGGTGTCGGCTCCGCCGTCGACCAGATGGCCGCACTGCACGCCCGGTGCCCGGGCACGGGCTTCGTCCTCGCCGGCTACTCGCAGGGCGCCATGGTGGTGCACCGGGTGCTGACCCGTCTCGCGGACGACGGTCGGACCGACCTGCTGTCGCGCGTCACCGCCGGCGTCCTCGTCGCCGACGGGGACCGGGTGGGCCAGACCGCTGCCACGCGTCGCGGCACGGCGGCCTCGACCGCGCAGGGGGTCCGCACCGCGCTCCGGCCCGCCGGCCGGGACGTCGCCGCAACTCCCCCGGTGTTCGATCTCTGCCTCGCCAGGGACATCGCCTGCGACTTCGATCCGGTGCGTCTCCTGCAGCAGGGCGTCTCCCCGTCGCTGTCGGCGCTGAAGCAGGCGTCGCAGATCCACACCGGCACCGGCTACCGCCCCCTGATGCTGCAGGCCGCCCGCGAGATCGCCGCGTCGTTCACCCCGGTTCCGGCGCCCACGCCCACCTCCTCGGCGCCGAGCACGACGACGGCCCCCACCACGACGACCCCCAGCACGACCACACCGCCACCCACCACCACGACGACCCCCAGCACGACCACACCGCCACCCACCACGACGACGGCCCCCAGCACGACCACACCGCCGCCCACCACCACGACGGCCCCCAGCACCACCACGCCGCCCCCGGAAGGTGGGTCGGCCGCGCTCGCCGCCTTCCTCGCGGCCCGCGCCGACAGCGCCGCCGGCCGCGGCCCGCTCGACGTCGTGGTCGTCGGCGACTCGGTCGCCGAGGGCCGTGACGTGGGCAAGGGCAACCGGTGGGTGGACACGCTGCTCAACCTGATGCGCGACCGCTACCAGCCGCCCGGCATCGCCGGTGGCGAGGGCTACGTGCCCGCCTACTACGCCGCCGGCGGCATGACCGACCGCTTCACCTTCGGCGGCACGTCCACGCTGGGTTCCCAGTACGGCTTCGGGATGCGGGCCAACCACATGCCCTCCGGTGCGGGGAACTCGATGACCGCCACCTTCACCGGGACGTCGTTCGAGCTGCACTACGCCAGCAGCCGCAACACCGGGACGATCACCGTCTCCGTCGACGGCGCGCCGGGCACCCCCGTCCCGACCGCCGGCGGGGACTACACCCCGAGCGACGGCGGCAGTTGGACCTCACCACCGCTGTCCCGCGGCACGCACACGGTCACGCTGACCAACACCAGCGGCCGGACCGTTCTGGTCGAGGGCATCAGCGTCTACGACGGCGACGAGTCCGCCGGGGTCCGCCTGTGGGAGGCGGGGCACTCCGGCTGGCAGGCCGAGGACTACGCCAACCGGCCGACCGCGGCGCAGCACGGCCAGGCCGTCGCCTCCGCGGCGCCGCACCTGGTCGTGGTGGCGCTCGGCTACAACGACGTCGTCGCCGGGTTCACCGCGGCACAGTTCCGCGACTACCTCACCGCTACCGTCGCGCACCTCCGTGGCCCCGACGTCGGGCCCGACCCGTCGGTGCTGATCGTCGGGTACCCGCGGCGCACCGACGTCCCCGCCGCCGCCTGGGACGCCTACCTCCAGGCCATGGCCGGCGTCGCGGCCGACCAGGGGTACGCGTTCGCCGACCTCTCCACGCTGCCGGACTTCGGCATGTCGGCCGACGGGGTGCACCCGACCGCGGTCGGGCACACCCAGATCGCCGAGGCGCTCGACCGGGTCCTGGCCGCCGCCTGACCTCCTCCTGGATCGCCGTGACCGCCGACCTCCCCTTCGACGAGGGCTTCGACGACCTGATCCTGAACACCAGCGTCGCGCAGCACGGCACAGCCACCTCTGCTGTACGCGATCCGGGTGTGCACACCGGGTCGTCGGGTAGGAGGCGACGGTCACGAGGGTCACCGGGGCGCCGCGCCTCGGCGCCACCCCGCTTCCGGTCGCTCTCCCCCCGGTCGCCGACCGTGCCGGCACCCGCCGTCGCGGTCGGCCGCCCGACAGACAGGAGCGCACATGAGAGCCGTCGTCTACCGCGGACCGAAGAACGTCTCCGTCGAAGAGGTCCCCGATCCGTCGATCCAGTCGCCGACCGACGCGATCATCCGGATCACCACCACCAACATCTGCGGGTCGGACCTGCACATGTACGAGGGCCGCACCTCCGTGGAGGAGGGCAAGGTCCTCGGCCACGAGAACATGGGCGTCGTCGAGGCCGTCGGCGACGGCGTCGACCGGATCAAGGTCGGCGACCGGGTGTCGGTGCCGTTCAACATCGCCTGCGGCACCTGCCGCAACTGCACAGACGGCTGGACGTCGTTCTGCCTGCGCGCCAACCCGACCGAGGGCATGGACGGCGCGGCCTACGGCTACGCCAACATGGGCCCCTACGACGGCGGCCAGGCCGAGTACCTGCGGGTGCCGTGGGCGGACGTGAACCTGCTGCGCCTGCCCGAGGGCACCGAGCACGAGAACGACTTCACGATGCTGTCGGACATCTTCCCGACCGGCTGGCACGGGGTGGAGCTCTCCGGCTTCCAGGTCGGTGACCGGGTCGCCGTCTTCGGCGGCGGGCCGGTGGGCCTGATGGCCGCGCACAGCGCCATGGTCCGCGGCGCGTCGCAGGTCTTCGTGGTCGACAAGGAGCCCGACCGCCTCGCGCTGGCCGGGAAGTTCGGCGCCACCCCGGTCGACTTCAGCGCCGCGGACCCGGTCGAGCAGCTGCTGGACGCCACCGGCGGGCGCGGCGTGGACCGCGGGGTCGAGGCGGTCGGCTACCAGGCGCACGACGCCACCGGCGAGGAGCACCCCGAGCTGGTGCTGGACAACCTGGCGCAGGTGGTGCGCTCCACCGGCGGCATCGGCGTCGTCGGCGTGTACATGCCGCAGGACCCCGGGGCGGCCGGCGACCTGGCCAAGGAGGGGCGGATCCCCTGGCAGTTCGGGACCTTCTTCACCAAGGGCCAGTCGATGGGCACCGGGCAGGCCCCGGTGAAGCGGTACAACCGGCAGCTGCGCGACCTCATCGTCAGTGGCCGGGCGAACCCGGGCCTGATCACCTCGCACGAACTCGGCCTGGATCAGGCCGCCGAGGGCTACCAGCACTTCGACGACCGCGACAGCGGCTGGACCAAGGTGCTGCTCAAGCCCGGCGCGTGAGCACAGCCCCTGCGGCGCCGCGCACGTGAGCTCGGCACCGGACGACGCAGCCCCCGCCGGGAGATCCCGGCGGGGGCTGCGTCGTGCGGGCCCGCGGTTCAGCGCAGGCGCACCGGACCGGCGTCGATCGGGGTGCGGAACAGCACGTAGGGCGGGCGGCGCTGGTCCTGCCCACCGCGGTACTTGTCCTGCCGGTACAGCTGGTTGGCCGTGACGTAGAGGTAGCCGTCGGCGGCGACCGACATGGTGTCGGGCCACAGCAGCCGCGGATCGTGCACCACGGTCTCCCACGTCCCGTCGGGCAGCCGCCGGTGGATGGCGTCGTGTTCCCCGTCGGTCACGTACAGCCGGCCCCGGTCGTCGGTCTCCATGCCGTCGCCGACTGAGCCCTTGTCGCCCTCGTCGGTGACCGTGGCGGCGACCGCGTCGTCGTCGGCCGACCGGTCGGTGAGCGCGTCGACCGACACGCTCCACCACCGGCGGGAGGCCAGGCAGCAGTAGTACAGCCGGCTCCCGTCGGCGGCGATCGCGATGCCGTCGGCCCCCATCAGCACCGGGGAGGTGCTGCCGTCCTCCGCCCGCTCGACGAAGTCCTGGCCCTCCACGACCATCCGCAGCGCCGGCGCGGCCACGGCCTTGGTCGACGGGTGGTCGTGCAGCCGGCGCCAGCTCTCCCCCGACGCCAGGTCCACCACGATGATGCCGTTGGGCCCCTGGTCGGAGGAGTCGGTGATGTACGCCGTCCCCGACTCCCCGCGGCGCAGGTCGAACCGGACGTCGTTCAGATAGGTGGTCGGCAGCGCGACGTCGGCCGGGAACAGGATGGTCTGCACCACCTCGTCGGTGCTCAGGTCGACGCAGACCAGCTTGGGCCCGCCGTGCTCGGTCGGCCGGAACATCGGGCTGCCGGTGTCCAGCAGCCACAACCGGTCCGCCGGGTCGACGACGACGCTCTGCACGGAGACGAGCCGCTCGGGGTCTGCGTCGGAGCGGTTGTCGTTGCGCTCCTGGCTCGGGAACGCCACGACCTCGCCGTCCCGCAGCTCCCCGACGGTGAAGGCGACGTCGTCGCCCCACTTCGGGTAGCAGACGAACACCCGGCCGGTGTGCGAGACGGTCACGCCGGTCGGCATGGCGCCGTGGAAGAGGTGGACGACCTCCAGCCGGCCCAGTGCCTCGTGGACCGCGGGCTCCCCCGCGCCGGTCACGCCGTCGTCCCGAAGGCGCGCCGGAAGTGCTGCGCCGCCTCCTGCTGGGCCTGCTCGGCCTTGTCCAGGACGGCCGCGGCCCCGAAGAACTCGTGCATGACGCCCTCGTAGTACCGGTGCGTCGTGGGCACCCCGGCCGCCTCGAGGTCGGTGGCGAACTGCTGCCCCTGGCTGCGCAGCACGTCGCGCTCGTCGGTGATGACCAGCGTCGGAGGCATCAGCGACCGCTGCTCCGGCGTCCAGTCCAGCAGGGCGATGCGCGGGTCCGTCGCCGCTTCCGGCTTCCCCTGGAAGGCGTGCATCGCCATCCACGACAGCAGCGCCCGGTTCAGGGGGCGGGCGTCGGCGGCGTCCTCCATCGACTCGCCGAACTGCTCACCGGTGGTCAGCGGGTAGACGCAGACCTGCGCCAGCGGGAGCGGCTGGTCGTTGACCGCCAGCGTCAGCGCGGTGGCCGGTGCCATGTTCCCGCCGACCGACTCGCCGCCGATCGCCATGCGGGTCGGGTCGCCGCCGAGCTGGGCGGCGTTCTCCCGCACCCAGGTCCAGGCGGTCAGGACGTCGTCGTGGGCCGCCGGGAAGACCGCCTCGGGCGCCCGCCGGTAGTCGGGGCTGACGACGATCGCGCCGGTCTTGTTGCACAGCCCCCGGCAGGAGTCGTCGTAGTGGTCGTCGATGTCGAACAGGACCCAGCCGCCGCCGTGGATCCACATGATGATCGGCAGCGCGCCCGGCCAGGTACCGCCGGGCTTGTAGACCCGCAGCCGCTGCTGCCCGCCCGCACCGTCGGGGATCATCAGGTCGTCGATCGAGCCGACCGGCTCGGGGCCGTCGATGCCCCGCTCGGCCATGACCTTCTGGACCGCCTGCTTGGGGCCCGGCTGCGTGCGCGCCTGGTCCGGGGTGAGGATCTCGAAGGGCAGCGGTCCCAGCGAGGAGTGCGCGTCGATGATCGCCTGCGCCTGGGGGTCGAGCAGCCCGGAGGGGTCGGTGGCCATCTCCTTCTGCTTGCCCGACAGGACGTCGCGCACGTGGTCCAGCGGCTTGGCCAGCATCCCGGCGATCCGCTCGGCCAGGCCCTCGTCGGGTGCGTGCGGGTGCGGGCGGGTCGGCGCCTGGCGCTTGGCCGCCAGGAACTTCTCCCCCAGCTCGGCCATGCGCTCGGGGCCGGCCTTCGCCCGGAACTCCGGCAGCTCCTCCCCCTCCTCGTCCTGCACGTGGTGCCGGACGAGCGAGATCAGGTCGGTCACCGCCTGCTCGAACCCGGGCTCGCCGGGCTCCGTGCGGCCGAGGACGACGAGCAGCTCCTTGATCCGCTGGTGCTCGTGCTCGGCGTCGTCGTGCTCGTCGGTCATGCCGAGCTCCGGCCAGATCGGGTAGAGCACCGTCTCCTCGGCGAAGGCGTGCAGCGCCAGCTGCACCGAGATCTGGTCCACGAGCACCCGCCGGTTGCCGCGGCGGGCCTCCAGGTGCTGGAACTGCCGCTCGACGGCGGCGTGGTCGTCGGCGATCAGGTGGTCGATGTCGCCCGGTTGCGTTGCGTATGCCAGTGCCATGAGGGCCTCCGGATCGGTTGCGCACGATCGGTCCCCCGTCCGCCTACCCGGCGTCCGCGGCATCGACACGGCGTCCGGCCACCGGCGTCGCCGGTCGCGGCGACGCGTCAGGTGCGGAAGGACCCGGCGTCCTCGGGCGACGACCCGGTGAGCAGGCCGACGGCGGCCTCGACGAGGCCGTAGAGCACCAGCGCCGCGGTGATGAGCGCCGCGGGCGGCAGGACCACCGGCGCCGCCAGCAGCGAGATGCCCAGCACGGCCGGCGCGCTGCGCCACCAGCCCGTGCCGCGCACCGGATCGGCGAAGGCCCCCCACCGCACCCCGCACCACATCAGCCACCGCCGGACCACCGGCACACCGCTCTCCCGAAGCACCCGCCGGAAGACGCCGTCGGCGTCCCGCGCGGTCACCACCCCGCCGACGATCCCGGCGGTGCAGAGCCAGTCGTGCAGGATCGCCGCGGCCGTGAAGCGGCCGAACCGCGGCACCAGCCACACCACCACGCGCGGCACCGTGGCGAAGTCGGTCACGAACCCGGCGGGCACCACGAAGCGGTCGCGGTCCCCGGCGTAGACCAGCGGCTCGACGACCGTCCACCGCTGCTCGTCCAGCCGCCGCACCACGACGTCCCCGGCCTCGAACGGCACCGCCCCTCCTCTCCGTTCCCCCGTCCCGCTCAGCGCAGGGCCGGGGCGCTCCCGCGGTCGGCCCGCGACGCCGGTGCGCCGGTGGCCGCCAGGCGGCGGTCGACGAACCGGAACAGCAGCAGGAAGGCCAGGGCGAGCAGGACGACGAACGCGAGGTTGCGGAGCGCGGTGGCGTAGCCCTGCGCACCGACGTCCATGAAGTCGTAGGGGTACCAGCCGGTGACGGTGCCCTGCGCGAGGATCCAGCCGATCCAGGCCACCGGCCAGAGGAGGGCACGCGCGACCACGGCGCCGTCGATGCGGGGCCGCGGCCCGAGGACCAGCCAGCCGACGACGGTCATGACCGGCGAGGCGTAGTGCTCACCGGCGTTGGTCCAGGCGTCGATCCCCGCCGGGTCGTGCAGCGGCGCCAGGACGACGGCGTAGACGATCCCGGTGATGGTGATCCCCAGCAGCGAGGCCAGCCGGACCACCCGCCACAGCCGGCCGTCGTGGCCGGGGTCGCGCACCAGCGGGAGCACGGCGGCCAGCACCAGCAGGTTGCTCTGGACCGTGAAGTAGCTGAAGAACCGGACGATCCGCTCCGCCACCCCCAGCGAGGGGTCCTCCGGATCGGCCAGGTGCAGGACGAACTCGGTGCCGACGGAGGCCGCCACGACCACCGCGAGCACCGCCCACCAGGCACGCGCCGCGCTGCGGGTGCTCCGGCTCGGCGTCTCGGTCACGCGCGGATCATGCCAAGCCGCCCGCCCGGGACGACCGGGTGGCCGGAGGGGCGCCGCGCCGGTCGCTAGGGCCGCGTCCGGCGGGCAACCGCCCGGGCGGCGACGGCACCGATCCGGTCGGCGTACCGGGACAGGCCCGCGTCGAGCAGCCGGGCGACCGGGGGCAGCTCCCCCAGCCGGGCCGCCCCCGCCCACCGCGGCACCGCCACCGTGCGGGACCGCGGGGCGGTGAGGCACTCGGCGATCCGGTCGGCCACCCGCTCGGGCGCGATGCCGCGGGAGAGCCGCCCGCGCGCGTCGGCGTCCGAGCCCGGGGGGTGGCCGTGGCCGCGGGCCAGCCACTCGGTCGCCACGAAGAACGGGTTGACGGTGTGCACCCGTACGCCCCGGGCGGTCACCTCCCGCCGCAGCCCCTTCACGAAGCCGTGCACCCCGGCCTTGGTCGACGAGTAGACGGTGAGCGGCGGCACCTGCGACCACGCGGCGACCGACGACACCATGACGACGTCGGCCCGGCCACGGTCGGCCGACGCGCGGACCAGGTGCGGCAGCGCCAGGCGGCTGAGCTCCACCACCCCGGTCAGGTTCGTGGCGACGATGCCCTCCACGACCTCGCCCGGCATGTCCTCGAGCAGGCCGGCCCAGCCCAGCCCGGCGTTGTTGACGACGGCGTCGAGCCGGCCGTGCTCGGCCAGCACCCGGTCCAGGAGCGCGGCGCGGCTGCCGGCGTCGGCGACGTCGGCGACCACGGCGGTGACACCGGCCAGTCCGCCGACCGCCTCCTCCAGCCGGTCGCCGTGGCGGGCGCAGGTGACGACGCGGGCGCCGTCGGCGGCGAGCCGGGCGACGGTGGCGCGCCCGATGCCCGCGCTGCCACCGGTGACGAGGACGACGCGATCGCGGAGGGCGCTCATGGCCACCTCCTACCCCCGGGCGACATCACACGCACGGGTGCATCGTTTGCGCGGCCACTGGGCATGCTGCCGATCATGCGCCTGCCCGAACCCCGCGGCCCGCTCAGCGACGCCCTCGCCTCCGACCTCGCCACCGGCGCCGGTCTGGCGGCCTCGACGATCGCGTGCGCCGAGGCTCTGCCCGCCGACCCGGCCGGTGCCCTGACCGACGACGACCTCCAGCTGTCCCTGGCCGTCTGCTACGAGCTGCACTACCGGGGCTTCGACGGCGTGTCGGAGGACTGGGAGTGGGATCCGGCGCTGCTGCAGCTGCGCGCCGGGCTGGAACGACGGCACCTGGCGTCGCTGCGGGAGCTGGTGGGCGAGGTGCCGGTCACCGAGGAGCCGATCGACCGGCAGCTGACCGCGCTGATCGCCGCCGACGACAGCCCCTCGCTGTCGCTCTTCATGGCCAAGACGGGCAGCCTCGAGCAGTGGCGGGAGTACCTGACCCTCCGGGCGGTGTACCACCTCAAGGAGGCCGATCCGCACACGTTCGCCATCCCCCGGCTCTCCGGGCGGACGAAGGCGGCCATGGTCGAGATCCAGGCCGACGAGTACGGCGGCGGCTCGGCCGAGCGCATGCACAGCGAGCTGTTCGCCGGGCTGATGCGCGACCTCGACCTCGACGGTGGTTACGGGGCCCTCTGGGACGAGGCGCCGGCCGTGGCCTTCGCCTCGGTCAACACCATGTCCTTGTTCGGCCTCCACCGGCGTTGGCGCGGCGCGGCGCTGGGACACCTGGCCACCGTCGAGATGACCTCCTCGGAGCCCAGCCGGCGGTACTCCGCCGGGCTGCGCCGGCTGGGCTTCGACGCGGGGACGACGGTCTTCTACGACGAGCACGTGGAGGCCGACGCCGTCCACGAGCAGATCGCCTCGGTCGACATGTGCGGGTCGCTGGTGGCCGGCGAGCCCGAGCTGACCGGCGACGTCCTCTTCGGCGCAGCGGCCTCGCTGGCCATGGACGGGCTGGCCGCCACGCACCTGCTCGGCGCGTGGGAGGCCGGTCGGTCCGCCCTCCGCCGGCAGGAGGTGCTGGCGGCCTGACCCGGCCCGCCGGCGTCAGCCGGCGCGGACCGGCTCGCCGCCGTCCCGGGCCGCGGCGCCGGCGCGGGTGATCGCCCAGCCGAAGAGGGCCGCCACGGGGAACATGAGCACCCCGTAGACGGCGGCCGGTACGGCGAGCTCGACGCTGCCCAGCACGCTGACCGCGACGGCGATCGCGAGGGTGCTGTTGTGGATGCCGATCTCGAAGGAGCTGGCGATCGACTGGGTGCGTCCGATGCCCAGCAGCCGCGGCACCCCGAAGCCCACCGCCAGGCTGCACAGGCAGAAGACCAGCGCCGGCAGGCCGACGTCGCGCAGGTAGTCCCCGACGTTGTCGCGCTCGGCCACCATCGTCCCGACGATCACCAGCGCGAGCACCACCGCGGACAGGATGCGCACCGGCTTGTCCATGCGGTCGGCGAACGCCGGCGCCGACCTGCGCACCAGCATGCCCAGCGCGACCGGGACGAGCACGATGGCGAAGACCTGCAGCGTCTTGCCGAACTGCAGGCCCAGCGTGCCGGCCTCCGGCGGGTCGAAGAAGCCGACCGCCAGGTTGGTCACCAGGGGCAGCGTGACGACGGCGATCACCGAGTTGATGGCGGTCAGGCTGATGTTGAGCGCGACGTCGCCCCGGAAGAGGTGGCTGAACAGGTTCGCGGTCGTCCCCCCGGGTGAGGCCGCGAGCAGCAGCATGCCGACCGCCAGGAGGGGCGGGAGGTCGAAGGCGAGGACCAGGCCGAAGCAGAGCACCGGCAGGAGCAGCAGCTGCAGCGCGAGCGCGATGACGACGGCCTTCGGCTGCCGTCCGATCCGGGCGAAATCGGCCGGCGTGAGCGACAGGCCGAGGCCGAACATGACCACCGCGAGGGCGAGCGGCAGCGCGACGGTGCTGAGCGCGGAATCCATGGGGTCCTCCGATCGGGCGCCGGCCGGACCGAGGTCCCCGGCGATGCGTTGCCGCGCATGATGCGCGATCCAGGTCACATCCCGACACCCCGGCCGGGCCGACACACCCGTCCGGGCGGTGCGACCCGCGCCGTCCTCGGCGAGCCGGATCCCGTCCGATGGCCCTGCGCGCAACGCCGCCTCCCGCACCGGGCGGGGGCGCCGCGCGCGCCGTCGTCCCGCCGTGGGCGGGTCAGTCCTCCCCGCGCCGGATCTGCGCGGCCGGACGCGGCCGGCTGGGAGCACTCGGCGCGGAGAAGCCGGACCGCTTGTGCGAGCCGTCGCAGAACGGCTTGATCCCGGACTTGCCGCACCGGCACAGCGCGATGGTCTCCCGGCCCGGGTCGATCTCGGCTCCGTCCTGGTCCACCAGCCGGAAGTTGCCCCGGACGAGCAGCGGACCGTCCCGGTAGGGGGTGATGGTGGCCCCGCCGGCCGCCTCCGCCCCGGCCGCCTCCGCCCCGGCCGCCTCCGCCCCGGTCTCGACGTCCTCCGGCAGCTCCGGCCCGACCGGCAGTGATCCCGACACGACCTCCAGCATGCCCTGCACCCGTCGGCCCGCGGCCGCCCGGTCAGCCACCCTGGACCGTCACGGTCTCGATCATGCGGTCGAGCACCCGCACGTTGCGCGCGTAGTCGAACTGCCGCAGGTCGATGGTGTTGACCACCAGCGTGCGCGGTTCGTCCTGCCCCCCACCGAGGTCGACGACGTAGGAGGTCGACCGCACCCCCTCGGGCCAGAGGCCGGCGCCCGAGGAGACCCGCTCGACCCGCACCGCGGTCCGGCCGTCGACCGTGGTCTCGGTCCGGCTCAGTTCGTCGGCACGACCCGCGTCCACGACCCGGTCGAACGGGATGGACTCCACCGAAGCGGTGACCGCTCCGACGCGGGCGTCGGTACCGGCCGGGACCGTGAACGGCTCCGGGGCGAACCGGGTGCACGCGGGCACGGTCAGCCCCGAGTTGACCGACCAGGACTCCGGATAGGAGATCGAGAAGCCGGCCGGGCTCGTGCAGCGCTGCGAGAGCGCGACGGGAGCCGTCGCCTGCTCCGCGAGGATGTCGACCACGATCCGCTGCGGCGAGTCCAGCGTGCCGACCGCGAACGGCCGTTCCTGGTCCACCCCGGCGAAGTAGGTGTAGCGCCCCTCGAAGAGGGTGTCCTCGACCAGGGTGTCGAGCACGGCCGCGTCCTCGACGGTCAGCGTGGACGCCCCCTCCCAGGGCTCCACGCCCGCCGGCGCATCGCCCGGCAGCGCGATGTTGGTCAGCGTGATGCCGAGGACCGCCTCGCCGGGCACCTCGACCGGAGCGCCCGACCCCTGGGACCGCGACTCGTCGGTGTAGCCGATCTGCCAGCCCGCCGCCCCCTCGCCGGCGAGCTGGAAGACGATCCGGTCGAAGCCCTCGTGGGCAGCGAGCCGCACGTCGGTGAGCGCCACCGGCGGCCCGTCCCCCGGGGCGGTGGACTCGGCGGTGTCACCGTCGCCCACCGGTTCCGGCGCATCCGGACCGCCGTCGGGGGACTCGTCGTCCGGCTCGCCACCGGGGTCACCGCCCGGGTCGCCGTCCGGCTCGGTAGCGGTCGGGGACGCCGTCGGCGACGCGGTCGGGTCGGCGTCGGTCGAGGTCCCACCGTCCGACGTGCACGACGTGAGGAGCAGAGCCGCGCAGATTCCGGCGGGGAGGAGGCGCATCGCACGTCCTGACGTGGGGTCGGGGACAGGGCTTCCTCCTCCCCTTGCCAGCCCCGGCCGTTCTCAACCCCGCGCGGCGCATTGCCACCGGATCGACATGCGCGCCCCGGGCGGCCCTCAGGACTGCGGCGGCTGCCCGTAGAAGACCTGCTCCACGACGGTGCGGGCGTGCCGGGTGGTCCGCCGGTAGTCGTCGACGAACTGGCCCGGGTCGTCGTCGGGGCCGTAGCCACAGGCCCGGGCCACCCCGCCGAGCTCCAGCCCGGGCCGCGGCAGCTGGTCGCTGGGGCGCCCCCGGACCAGGAAGATCGCGTTGCGCGCCCGGGTCGCCAGCTCCCACGCCACCCGGAGGGCCTCGGCCTGGTCGGCGTCGAGCCGGCCGGCCTCCGCCAGGACGCGCAGCGCCTCGATGGTGGAGGCGACCCGCAGCGCGGGCACCTCGGCCGCGTGCTCGAGCTGGAGCAGCTGGACGGTCCACTCGACGTCGGCGAGCCCGCCGCGCCCGAGCTTGGTGTGCGTGGCCGGGTCGGCGCCGCGGGGCAGCCGCTCCCGCTCCACCCGCGCCTTGATCCGCCGGATCTCGGCGACCTGCTCGGCGCCGAGCCCGTCCGCCGGGTAGCGGATCGGGTCGATCATCGCGACGAACGCCGCGCCGAGCTCCTCGTCGCCGGCCACCGGCACCGCGCGCAGCAGGGCCTGCACCTCCCAGACCGACACCCAGCGCTCGTAGTACTCCCGGAACGCCGAGAGGCTGCGCACGAGCGCTCCCTGCCGGCCCTCGGGCCGCAGGTCTGCGTCCACCTCGAAGGCGGGATCGGGGGCGGGCTCGGCGAGCAGCCGCCGCAGCGTGTGCGCCACGGCGTTGGCCGCGGCCGAGGCCTTCGTCTCGTCGGCGCCCGGGCGGGCGCGGTGCACGAACAGCACGTCGGCGTCCGAACCGAAGCCCATCTCCGCCCCGCCCAGCCGGCCCATGCCGACGACGGCGAGATCCATGGGCAGGTCGGCGACGGCGAGGCCGGCCTCCCCCGCGTGGGACCGCAGCGCCGCGTCGAGCCCGGCCTGCAGGGTGGCGGCGGCGACGTCGGTGAGTGCCCGGCCGACCCGGTGCACGTCGAGCCGGCCCAGCAGGTCGGCGGCGGCGATCCGCAGCAGCTCCTGCCGGCGCAGCGCCCGGATCACCCGGATGCCCGCCTGCGGGTCCGGGGCCCGGCCTGCGGCCAGCCGCCAGGCCTTGGCCAGGGCGGCCGCGCTGCGCGGTTCCAGCTCGGCGTCGTCGGCGAGCAGCCGCAGCGCCTCGGGGGTCCGGGTCAGCAGGGAGGCCACGTACTGGCTGGAGCCCAGGAGCTGGGCGAGCCGCTCGGCCACCTGGCCCTCGTCGCGGAGCAGCCGCAGGAACCACTGGTTGCCGCCCAGCGCCTCGCTGACCTGCCGGTAGGCCAGCAGCCCGGCGTCGGGGTTGGGGCAGGAGGCGAACGTCTGCAGCAGCACCGGGAGGAGGTACTTCTGCATCGAGGCGGACCGGGAGACCCCGCCGGTGAGCGCGGCCAGGTGCCGCAGCGCCCCGTCCGGGTCGGCGAAGCCCAGCGCCCGCAGCCACTCGCCCGCGGCCTTGCTGCCCAGCTGCGCGGCCTCGGCCGGGACCCGGGCCACGGCCGACAGCAGCGGCCGGTAGAAGAGCTTCTCGTGCAGCCGGCGCACCTCGCGGGTGTGCAGCGCCAGCTCGGCCCGCAGCACCTCGACGGCGTCGCCGCGGTGGTCGGGCTTGTAGCCGAGGGAGCGGGCCAGCCAGCGCAGCTGCTGCTCGTCGGTGGGCAGCAGGTGGGTACGCCGCAGCCGCAGCAGCTGCAGCCGGTGCTCGACGGTGCGCAGGAAGCGGTACGAGGCGATGAGCGTGGCGGCGTCCTCGCGCCCGACGTAGCCGCCCGCGGACAACGCCATGAGCGCCGGGACGGTGCCGCCGACCCGCAGCGTGGGGTCCACCCGGCCGTGGACCATCTGCAGCAGCTGGACGGCGAACTCGACGTCGCGCAGCCCGCCGCGGCCCAGCTTGAGCTCCCGCTCGGCCTGCGCCGGGGGGATGTTGGCCTCCACCCGGCGGCGCATGGCCTGCACCTGGCCGACGAACCCGGGCCGGTCACCGGCCTTCCAGACCAGCGGCCACAGCTGCTCGACGTAGGCGCGGCCCAGGTCCGGGTCGCCGGCCACCGGGCGCATCTTCAGCAGCGCCTGGAACTCCCAGGTGTCGGCCCACTGCTCGTAGTAGGCGGCGTACCCGGCGACGGTGCGGACCAGCGCCCCGGCCTTGCCCTCGGGGCGCAGCGCGGCGTCGACCTCCCAGGCGGCCTCGTGGCAGATGCGCATCAGCGCGGCGGCCACCCGGGTCGCGGCGCCGAGCGCCGCGGCCTCGGGGTCCCCCGGGTCGACCGGCTCGGCCACGAAGACGACGTCGACGTCGCTGACGTAGTTCAGCTCCCGGCCGCCGGTCTTGCCCAGGGCGATGACCGACAGCCGGCAGGACGCCGCGTCCGCGGGCTGCTCGGCGACCGCGACCGCCAGGCCCGCGGTGAGCACCGCGGCGGCGATGTCGGCCAGCTCGGCGGCGGCGTCCTCGGCCGGCACGCCGTCGGCGAGGTCCCGCCCGGCCAGGGAGAGGATCGCGCGCCGGTAGGCGAACCGCAGGGCCCGCACCCGCTCCGGCGCGGCATCCGGCGCGGCCGCCCCCAGCCGCACCCCCCACGGCGGGTCGTCGGGATCGGCGCCGACGGCGAGCAGCATCTGCCGCTCGAGCGCGTGCGGCGTCGGCCGGTGCGGGCCGTTCTGCTCGTCGTCGAGGACCTCCCAGTCCAGCGGGTGGGCGGCCAGGTGGTCGGCCAGCCCGGAGCTCGCGCCCAGCACCGCGAGCAGGCGGCCGCGCAGGTGGCCGGATCCGCGCAGCCGGGCCAGCAGCGTGGCGGCGGCCTCCCCGCTGTCGTCGGCGTCGTCGAGCGCCTCGATCAGCCGGTGCAGCGACCGGACGGCGAGGTCCGGGTCACCGGCCCGGGCCAGCGCGGCGACGACCGGACCGGCCTCGGGGTCGGCCGGCTCGTTGCGCTCGAGGTCCCACAGGCCCAGCGCGGGGTCCGCCAGCAGCCGCGCGGCGCGTTCGCCGTCCTCGAAGCCGAACCGGACCAGGCGCACGACCGCCCGGCGCGGGATCTCCGCCTGGGGCGCGGTCATGCCCGCGTCCCGGCGCGGGAGCGGACCAGGTCGGCGAAGCGGGCGGCGAACGGCTGCCAGGCCTCGGCGACGTCGTCGTGGGCGGCGTCCGCCCGCACGCACAGGGTCTCGAGGGCCAGCGGGGAGGCCGCCACGCCGACCGGGTCGCTCCCGGCCCAGGCGCGGACCATCTCCGGCGTCGTCTCGATGTGGAACTGCAGCCCGTAGACGCACTCCCCGACCCGGAAGGCCTGGTGCGGGTAGTGCGGGTTGCCCGCCAGCAGCGTGGCGTCGCGCGGCAGCTCGGAGATCTCGTCGTGGTGCCACTGGATGACGTCGGGCGAGAGCGGCAGCGGGCCGAACACCGGATCGGCGTCCGCGGCGTCGCGCTTGGCCACCAGCGTGGCCCCGACCTCCGGACCGTCGACCCCGACCCGGGTGCGGCCGCCACCCACCTGCGCCAGCAGCTGGGCGCCCAGGCAGATCGCCAGGGTGGGCAGGTCGGCGTCGACCGCCCGGCGGAGCAGGTCCCGGACGCCGACGAGCTCGGGGCTGGTGGCCTCGTCGTCCAGCGACGACTGCGGGCCGCCCAGGACCAGCAGCCCGTCCACCTCGTCCAGGCCGCCGGGCAGCGGGTCACCCAGCTTCAGGTGCCGCTCGTCGAGCTCCAGCCCGGCGGTGCGCAGCCACTCCCCCAGTCGCGCGGGCGGGTCGGTCTCGCTCGGGACGACGACGAGCAGGCGGCCGCGGGAGGTCACGCGGTCGAGGTTAGTGGCCGCGCCGCGTGCCCCGTCACGGCCCGCTCAGAGACCGGGCAGGTAGCGCTGCAGCTCGAACGGCGTGACGTTCTGGCGGTAGGAGTTGAACTCCTCCCACTTGTTGCGCAGGAAGAACTGGAAGACGTGCTCGCCGAGGGTCTCGGCGACCAGCTCGCTGCCCTGCATCGCCGTCAGCGCCTCGCCGAGGCTCACCGGCAGGTCCTCGTACCCCGCCGCCCGGCGCTCGGTGTCGGTGAGCGACCAGACGTCGTCCTCGGCCTCCGGCGGCAGCTCGTAGCCCTTCTCGATGCCGCGCAGGCCGGCGGCCAGCAGGACGGCGAAGGTCAGGTACGGGTTGCACGCCGAGTCGGGCGAGCGCACCTCGACGCGCGCCGACTGGCCCTTGTTCGGCTTGTAGCTGGGGAGCCGGACCAGGGCGGAACGGTTGGCCCGGCCCCACGTCGCCGCCGTCGGCGCCTCGGTGCCGGCCAGCAGCCGGCGGTAGGAGTTGACCGTCTGGTTGGTGACCGCGGTCATCTCCCGGGCGTGGGTGAGCAGCCCGGCGATGAACTGCTTGCCGGTGGTCGACAGCCGCATCGGGTCGGCCTGGTCGTGGAAGGCGTTGCGGTCGCCCTCGAACAGCGACAGGTGGGTGTGCATCGCCGAGCCGGCCAGTTCGGTGAACGGCTTGGGCATGAACGTCGCGTGCACGCCCTGGGCCAGCGCGACCTCCCGCACCACGTGCCGCAGGGTCATGATGTTGTCGGCCATCGACAGGGCGTCGGCGTAGCGCAGGTCGATCTCCTGCTGGCCGGGCGCCACCTCGTGGTGGCTGAACTCCACCGAGATGCCCATCGCCTCGAGCGCGAAGACCGCCTCGCGCCGGAAGTCGTGCGCCACGTTGTGCGTGGACAGGTCGAAGTAGCCGCCGGTGTCGGCCGGCTGGGGGGCGCTGCCGTCGGTGGGCAGGTCCTTGAGCAGGAAGAACTCGATCTCGGGGTGGGTGTAGAAGGTGAATCCCATGTCGGCGGCCTTGGCCAGGGTCCGGCGCAGCACGTGGCGCGGATCGGCCCAGGACGGCGAGCCGTCGGGCAGCGTGATGTCGCAGAACATGCGGGCGGTCACGCTGGCCCGCCCCTCGCGCGCCGGCATCACCTGGAAGGTGCCGGGGTCGGGCTTGGCCAGCATGTCGGACTCGTAGACGCGGGCGAAGCCCTCGATCGCCGAGCCGTCGAAGCCGATGCCTTCCGCGAACGCCGCCTCGATCTCGGCCGGGGCCACCGCGACGGCCTTCAGGTAGCCGGAGACATCGGTGAACCACAGCCGCACGAAGCGGATGTCTCGCTCTTCCAGGGTCCGCAGGACGAACTCCTGCTGTCGGTCCATGCCGGCCATGATCCAGTCCGCTCGTTTCGGGGGTGTGACGTCGGTGCAAGCCTGCCCCGTCCGGGCGGTTCGCACACGGTTCCGCGCCACGGCACCGCCCGTGTCGCGGCCGGCCGGTCCACGGCGCGGCAGACCCGGTACGGCGCCCCCACCTGGCCGCCGGCCCTGCGGAGCGGCCAGACTGGCGGCGTGAGTGATCAGCAGCCGGTGCAGTTGCGGGTGGCCATGGCCCAGGTCGACACCCGGGTCGGCGACCTGGCGGGCAACGCCGACCTCGTGGTGCGGTGGACGGCGCGCGCGGCGCGGGCCGGCGCCCACCTGGTGGTCTTCCCCGAGATGACCCTGACCGGCTACCCGCCGGAGGACCTGGTGCTGCGGGAGTCCTTCGCCCGCGCCAGCGAGCAGGCGCTGGTCGACCTCGCCGCCCGGCTCGCCGACGAGGGGCTGGGGAACGTCGCCGTCGTCGCCGGGTACCTGGCGCACACCGAGGGCAGCGGCCCCGCACCGGTGGACGAGCCGCCGACCGACGACCACCGGCCGGCCGACGCGAACCCGCGCCGGGGCGCGCCGCGCAACGCCGCCGCGCTGCTGCACGGCGGGCGCGTCGTCGTCCGCTACTACAAGCGGCACCTGCCCAACTACGGCGTCTTCGACGAGGCCCGGTACTTCGTACCCGGCACCGAGCTGCCGGTCGTCCGCCTGCACGGGGTCGACGTCGCGCTGACCGTCTGCGAGGACCTCTGGGTCGAGGGCGGGCCGTGCGGGGTCGCCGGCCAGGCCGGGGTCGACCTCGTCGTCTCGCCCAACGCCTCGCCCTACGAGCGGGCCAAGGACGACCTGCGCCTCCCCCTCGTCCGCCGGCGCGCGGCCGAGGCGCGGGCGACGATCGTCTACTGCAACCAGGTCGGCGGTCAGGACGAGCTGGTCTTCGACGGCGACTCGATGGCGGTCGCCGCCGACGGCACGCTGCTGGCCCGCTCCCCCCAGTTCGTGGAGCACCTCGCCACGGTCGACCTCGACCTCCACCCGTCGTCGGTGCCCGAGCGGCGCGAGGGCCGGACCGGGCCGATGACCGTCACCCGGCACGTGGTCTCCCAAGCGCCGGTGCCTCCGTTCGAGCGACGCCCGGCGACGGTCGCCGACCCGCTCAGCGACTGCGAGGAGGTGTGGCGCGCGCTGGTGCTCGGCCTGCGCGACTTCATCGACAAGAACGGCATGCCCTCGGTGGTGCTCGGCATGTCCGGCGGCATCGACTCCGCGCTGGTCGCCGCGATCGCCGTCGACGCCCTCGGCGCCGACCGGGTGCACGGCGTCGGGCTGCCGTCGAAGTGGTCCAGCGAGCACTCCCTGGCCGACGCCGAGGACGCAGCGTCGCGGCTGGGCATGCACTACTCCGTGGTGCCGATCGCGCCGATGGTCGACGCCTACGAGGCCTCGGTGGAGCTCCTCTCCGGCGTCGCCGCGGAGAACCTGCAGGCCCGGGTCCGCGGCACGCTGCTCATGGGCCTGTCCAACCAGCACGGGCACCTGCTGCTGGCGACGTCGAACAAGAGCGAGGTCGCCGTCGGCTACTCCACGCTCTACGGCGACGCGGCCGGCGGGTTCGCCCCGATCAAGGACGTGCCCAAGACCCTGGTCTGGGAGCTCGCCCGCTGGCGCAACGCCTACGCCCGCGACCGCGGCGAGACCGAGCCGGTCCCGCAGAACTCCATCGACAAGCCGCCGTCGGCCGAGCTCGCCCCCGGTCAGGTGGACAGCGACTCACTGCCCTCCTACGAGGAGCTGGACGCGGTGATCGCCGACTACGTCGACCGCGACCTCGGGATGGCGGAGCTGCTCGAGCGCGGGCACGACGCCGAGGTCGTCGCCCGGGTCCTCCGGCTGGTGGACGCCGCCGAGTTCAAGCGCCGCCAGTCGGCACCGGGGACCAAGATCAGCCTCAAGGCGTTCGGCCGCGACCGTCGCCTGCCCATCAGCAACCGCTGGCGGGAGACCCTCCCCACCGTGCGAGAAGGAGCCAAGGCATGACCGAGTCGGTCCTGTACGGCGGTCAGTCCACCGCGCGGGTGCGCATCCACCACCTGCAGCAGGCCAAGCAGCGCGGCGAGAAGTGGGCGATGCTCACCGCCTACGACACCTACAGCGCGGCCGTCTTCGAGGAGGCCGGCATCCCGGTGATGCTGGTGGGTGACTCCGCCGGCAACGTCGTCCTCGGGCACACCAGCACGGTGGCCGTCACCGTCGAGGACCTGCTGGTGATGACCAAGGCGGTGACCCGGTCCACCTCGCGGGCGCTGATCGTGGCCGACCTGCCGTTCGGCAGCTACGAGTCCGGCCCGCAGCAGGCCTTCGACACCGCCGTCCGGATGATGAAGGAGGGCGGCGCGCAGGCGGTCAAGCTCGAGGGCGGGGTGCGGGTGGCCGCGCAGATCCGGATGCTGCACGACGCCGGCATCCCGGTCATGGCGCACATCGGGTTCACGCCGCAGAGCGAGCACGCCCTCGGCGGGTTCCGGGTCCAGGGCCGCGGCGCCGGTGCCGACCAGCTGCTCGCCGACGCGCACGCGGTGCAGGAGGCGGGCGCCTTCGCCGTCGTCATGGAGATGGTGCCCGCCGCGCTCGCCGCCCAGGTGACCAAGGAGCTCGCCATCCCGACCATCGGCATCGGCGCGGGGGTCGACTGCGACGCCCAGGTGCTGGTGTGGCCGGACATGGCCGGGCTCAACGGCGGCCGGGTGCCGAAGTTCGTGAAGAAGTACGCCGATCTGCGCGGTGAGCTGCTGCGTGCGGCGAGGGAGTACGCCGACGACGTCCGCGGCGGCGTCTTCCCCGGGCCCGAGCACTCCTTCGACTGATCGGCGCCTTCGGCCGGCCCGATGGCGGGGCTGGTCGCGTGCTGGGACGTCAGCCGGCGAGCTGGTCCAGCAGCACCGTGGGCGCCTCGACCAGCGAGGGGCCGTACCAGGTGAGGTGCCGGCCGCTGACGAACACCGGCCGGGCCTGCGGCCACGCCTCGGGGCCGTCGTCCGGGGTGAACGCGTACGGCTCGTCGGGGAACACGACCAGGTCGGCGGCGACCGTCACGGGGTCGTCCTTGGCCAGCTTCGGATAGCGCTCGGCGGACGCGGCGAAGACGTTGCGGACACCGAGCCGGGCGAGCACGTCCCCGGCGAAGGTGTCCCGGCCCAGCACCATCCAGGGCCGGCGCCAGATCGGGACGACGGCGCTGACGCCGGGCAGGCGGGGCGGGTCGGCCCAGATCGCCCGGGCGCGCACCAGCCAGTCGGGCTCCGGCCGGTCGAGCACCGCGAGCATCCGGCCGAGGGAGTCCAGCGCCTGGTCGACGGTCGCCGGCGCGGTCACCCACACCGGGACGCCGGCGGCCCGCAGCGCAGCCACGTCGGAGTCCCGGTTCTCCTCTGCGTTGGCGACGACGAGGTCCGGCGCCAGGGCGAGCACCCGGGCGACGTCCGGCCACTTGGTGCCGCCGACCCGCGGCACGTCGAGCCCGGCGGGGTGCGTGCACCAGTCCGTGGCACCGACGAGCAGCGTCGCGTCGGTGACCGCGATCGCCTCCGTCAGCGACGGGACGAGCGACACGACCCGCCGCGGCAGCGGGCCGTCGTACGACCCGCCCCGGTCGTCAGACGGTGTCATCGGTCGGACTCCGCGCCCCGGTCCGCTCCTCGCTCGTCCCTCGCTGCGATGCTCCCGCGGCCGTCGTCAGACGTCGGTGACCCGGACGCCGGCGTGCACCTTGTAGCGGCGGTTCACCGACACCAGGTTGATGGTCAGCGCCTCGACCTGGCGGGCGTTGCGCAGCCGGCCGGCGTAGATGCCGCGCATGCCGGGCAGCCGGCCGGCCAGGGCCTGCACCGTGTCCATCGACGCACGGTCGTCCCCGACCACCATCACGTCGCCGTCGATGGTCGGCTTCGACAGGTCCTCGAGCAGCGAGGCCGACAGGTGGTGGAAGGCACCGACCACGTGCGAGTCGGGCAGCAGTGCCGCGGCCTGCTGGGCGACGCTGCCCTCCTCGACGTCGAGCACGTAGGCGCCGAGCTCGTCGAACCCCATCGGGACGACGCAGTCGACGACGACCTTCCCGGCCAGCGGCGTCGCCAGCTCGGCCAGGGTCGCGGCGTGCCCCGCGAACGGGACGGCGACGATGACGAGGTCCGCCGCGCCGGCCACGTCGACGTTGGAGCCGCCGGTCACCGACACCTCGACCCCGGGGACGGCGACCGACGACGCGCGCCCGGCGACCTCCGCCGCCACCTCGGCGGCCCGCTCGGCGTCCCGCGAGCCGAGCAGCACGCGCTGGCCCTGGGCGGCCAGCCGGACCGCCAGCCCACGCCCCTGGGGACCGGTACCGCCCAGCACCCCGACGACCAGTTCCTCGACCGCGCGACCGTCCGTCACGTCCACCCCTTCCGCAGCGCCGGACAGCCCGGCTCGTGCGACCGATCATGCCCCGCCGCAGGAACGGAGATCAGTCGCCCTCCCACCGGCGGTCCTCCTCGTCGAGCTTCTCGTTCCGCTCGGCGACGGCCTGCAGCGCGTGCTCCGCCTCCTGCCGGGTCTCGTAGGGGCCGAGCCGGTGCCGCTCGGCGCACCCGTCCCGCCCCTCCACCTGGTGGTGCTTCATGCAGAAGAACCAGGGCCCCTCGGCCATGCGCAGCCTCCTTCGTCCGACGTCGCCGTCCAGCCTTCCATCCGGCGTCCGACCCCGCTCAGACGTCGACCATCACCTGGTCGTGCCGGGCGTAGACGGCGGCCATCTCCTCGGCGGTCGGGGGCTCGTCCCGGCGCCCGATCTCGGCCATCTCGGCGAAGAACGCCTCGCGGGCCACACCGGGCGTGAACAGGATGAGCATCGAGGCCGGCTCGTCGCCGTCGTTGCGGAAACCGTGCACGCCCTGCTCGTGGGCGATGGCGAAGTCCCCGGGCCGGTAGCTCCGCCAGGCGCCGTCGACGAAGAGGGTCAGCCGGCCCGAGAGCACGTAGAAGGACTCGGAGAAGGTGCGGTGGTAGTGCGGCGCCGCGCCCGGCGTGCGCGGGCCGAGGCGGTACTCGACCAGGCCGAACCGGCCGCCGGTCACCGCGCCAGGGGCGACCATCCGGAGCGAGCGCCCCTCCCCCGCCTCGACCAGAGGGTGGTCGGCGAGGGGCCGGACGTCGACGAGCGGTGATCCGGGGTACGACATGCCCCCCACCCTGGCACCGGCCTCACCCTGACGGGGTGCCGGACGTGCCGGACGTGCCGGTCGCGCACAAGCCGATGCCAGGGATCGATCGGTACGGCATCCTGCTCCGGTGACCAGCGCGGATGCCCACGTCTCCGGCCCGGCGTCCGGCGACGCCGGCCCGGTCGCGGCCCAGGGCCCGGAGAGCCGGGTGGCGGCGTTCACCGTGGCCGCGCTCCTCTCCGGGGGCGCGCTCATGGGCTCGGTCAACTTCCTCGTCGACGGGGTGCTGCGCGAGGGCGCCGCTCGCTGGGCGTACGGCGCGACCATGCTCCTGCTGCTGGGGATCGGCGCCTCCCTGGCCGTCCGCGGGCGGGTCGGGCACGGGCACACCTTCGCCATGGTGCTGGTCGGTGACCTAGTCTACCTGGTCGTCGTCGTCTGCATCCAGGACCCGCTCCGCTACGCCACCCCGCTGATGCTGTTGTTCCCGGCACTGGTGGCCGCGTGGTTCCTGGAACTGCGCCAGCTCCACGTGCACATGGTGGTGACGACGGCGGTCTGCCTGGCCGCGCTGTGGCCCAGCTATGACAGCGCCGTCGGCCTGGGCGTGCAGGTGGGGGTCAGCGCCGGCACCCTGAACGCCGCCGCGGCCGGCCTCTTCCTGCTCCGCCGGCGGGTGCAGCGGCTGCTGGTCGCCACCGAGACGCTGACGCACCTGGACCCGCTCACCGGGTTGTTCAACCGCCGGTACCTGGTGGAACAGGCCCCGCGCCTGTGGCGGCAGGCCCGGCGGGACGGCACCCAGGTCACCGCGATGGTCCTCGACCTCGACCACTTCAAGCGGCTCAACGACGAGTTCGGTCACGCCGTCGGCGACTCGGTCCTCAACGCGGTGGTGCGCTCCCTCGCGGCCACCGTGCGGCCCGCCGACGTGCTGGCCCGCACCGGCGGCGAGGAGCTCGTCGTCGTGGGCACGGTCAGCGACCTGGCCGAGGCCACCCGGCTGGCGGAGCGACTGCGGGCGGCCGTGGCCCGGGGCCGTGCGTCCGACGGGCACGCCGTGACGGCCTCGGTCGGCCTCGCCGTGGCCCGGCCGGTGGACGACGAGGACCCGGTCGCCGCGCTGTGGCGGCTGGTCGACCGCGCCGACGCCGCGATGTACGTGGCCAAGCGCCGGGGCCGCGACCGGGTGGCCACCGCGGTCGTGCCCCGCGCCCGCACGCCCCAGCCCGAGGAGACCCCGACGTAGCGGCGCTGTCGCACGGCCGGGGGACGTGCGGCCGGGTCCCGGCGCTCTCGACCGGTGCGTTCGGCGGTTCTCTGCTTCGCTAGGGGGCATGTCGCTCGGCGCGCCTGATCCGACGCGGACGGTGCCGTTGCCGCTGCGCGAGCAGGCCGACGTGCGCGACCGTTGGCTCACCCAGCGCCTGCTCGACGTGCTGCCCGGCCTGATGGACCGGGCCGGCATCGACCTGTGGATCGTCGTGGGGCGCGAGTACAACGAGGACCCGGTCCTCGCGACGCTGTTGCCGGCCACCTGGCTGTCCGCCCGGCGCCGCACCGTCCTGCTGCTGCACCGCAGCGACGACGGCGTGACCCCCGCGGCTGTCTCCCGCTACCCCATCGGCCAGTTCCTCCCGGCCTGGACCGGGGACGCCGGGGATGCCGGGGATGCCGGGGACGCCGGGGAGCCCACTCCGTGGGACGAGGTCCGCCGGTTCGTCGAGCAGGCCGACCCGCGGCGCATCGGCATCGACGTCTCCGAGCACTTCGCCCTGGCCGACGGGCTGGCGCACACCGAGCACCGGCTGCTGGCCGAGGCGCTCGGGCCCTACGCCGACCGGCTGGTGTCGGCCGAGCAGCTGGCGGTCGGCTGGCTCGAGACGCGGCTGCCCGAGGAGATCGCGGCGCTGCACGCGATGAACCGGCTGGCGCACCAGGTCATCGCCGAGGCCTTCTCCCCCGCCGTCGTCGCGGTCGGGACGACGACGGCGCTGGACGTGGCCTGGTGGATCCGGCAGCGCTTCCACGACCTCGGGGTCGAGCCGTGGTTCCAGCCCTCGGTCCTCCTGCAGCGGGCCGGGGTGCCGCTGGTCGAGGACCAGGGAACCCTGCTGCCCGCCGTCCCCTACGACGCGGTCGTCCGCCCCGGCGACCTGCTGCACTGCGACGTGGGCCTGAGCTGCCTGGGGCTGCGGACCGACACCCAGCGCAACGCGTACGTCCTGCGCCCGGGTGAGACGGCGGCCCCGGCCGGGCTGCGCGCCGCGCTGGCCGCGGCCAACCGGATGCAGGAGCTGACCGCGGCCGCGCTGGTACCCGGCCGGACGGGGAACGAGGTCCTGGCGGCGGCCCGGGCCGCCGCCGGCGCGGAGGGCATCGACGGCGACGTCTACTCGCACCCGATCGGCTACCACGGGCACGGCGCCGGACCGGCCATCGGGCAGTGGGACCAGCAGGACGGCGTGCCTGGCGCCGGGGACTACCCCGTGCACGCCGACACCGCCTACGCGCTGGAGCTGGCCGTGCGGCGGCCGGTGCCCGAGTGGCACGGCCAGTGCGTGCGGATCGGGCTCGAGGAGGGCGTCGCGCTGACCCGGGCCGGCCTCCAGTACCTCGACGGCCGGCAGACCGAGTTCATCCTCCTGCCGGCCGGCTGAGCGAGCCCCGGGCGCGCGCCGGGGGGGGGGGGGGGGGGGGGGGGGGGGGGGGGGGGGGGGGGGGGGGGGGGGGGGGGGGGGGGGGGGGGGGGGGGGGGGGGGGGGGGGGGGGGGGGGG
>NZ_JBJHAM010000026.1:0-48281 GCF_054051035.1 Blastococcus sp. SYSU DS0619
CCCCCCCCCCCCCCCCCCCCCCCCCCCCCCCCCCCCCCCCCCCCCCCCCCCCCCCCCCCCCCCCCCCCCCCCCCCCCCCCCCCCCCCCCCCCCCCCCCCCCCCCCCCCCCCCCCCCGCCCCGCGCCCCCCCCCCCCCCCCCCCCCCCCCCCCCCCCCCCCGGCCGCTCGACCTGTCCACCCCGCCGGTGGCGACCGTCCCGGCGTCCCCTCTCCCCGCCGCACCGGCGGGCCACGTACCAGGAGCACACCCGTGACCACCCGCTCGCAGACGGCCCCTGTCCCCGGCTCCCGGGTCCGGCGCAGGGCGTCGGCCGTCGTCCTGCCCGCCACCCTGCTCGTGGGCTGCACCGCGACACCTCCGGAGCCGGAGCCGGGTCCGGGGGCCGCACCCTCGTCCACGCCCGTGGCAGTGGCCGCCGGTCACGTCCACGGGGTGGGGGTGGACCCGGGCGACGGCGCCCTCCTCGTCGCGACGCACGACGGCCTGCTCCGGCTGCCTGCCGGCGGGGACGCCGTGCCGGTCGGTCCGGTCATGGACCTCATGGGGTTCACCGTGGCCGGGCCCGGGCACTTCCTCGCCTCCGGCCACCCCGGTCCGGACGTCGACCTGCCCCAGCCGATGGGGCTGATCGAGTCGACCGACGGCGGGCGGACGTGGAGCCCGGTGTCCCGGCAGGGCGAGTCGGACTTCCACGCGCTCACCGCCAGCGCGGCCGGCGTGCTGGGCTACGACGGCACACTGGTCCGCAGCAGCGACGGCAGCACCTGGGAGCAGCTGGCCATCCCGGCCGAGCCGCACACGCTCACGGCGTCCCCGGACGGGCAGCTGGTGCTCGCCACGACCGCCCGGGGCCTGCTCCGCTCCACGGACGCCGGTGGGACCTGGGCGGCGGTGGGCGGCGCTCCACTCCTGCAGGTCGTGGACTGGGCCGACCAGGGCACCGGCGTCGCGGGGGTGGACCCGTCCGGCATCGTCTGGACCAGCAGCGACGCCGGCGCCACCTGGCAGCAGGGCAGCGAGCTGGGGTCCGCTCCGCAGGCGGTGACCCTGGCCGGCACCGACGACGGCGCCTCCCGCCTCGCCGTGGCCACCGACACGGCCCTGGTCGAATCCGTCGACGGGGGACGGACGTTCGACGTCGTGGCGGAGTGGTGACCGGCGCCTCGGCGCTGCCCGAGGTCGGACACGGCACGGTGACCCGGGAGCACGCAGCTCAGCCGGTCCGGGCCCGGCGGTAGCCTCCTCCCGGTGCGCGCAGCGGATTCGGGCAGTTCCACCCCACCGGTCCCGACGGAACGGGTGACCGCTGCGCCGGGCCACGTCCTCCGGGGCATGGCGATGGGCGTCGCCGAGGTCGTGCCCGGCGTCAGCGGGGGGACCGTCGCCCTCGTCCTCGGGATCTACGAGCGGCTCATCGACGGCGCAGGCCACGTCGTCACGGCGCTGCGCCTGTCGGTCACGGGACGGTGGGCGGAGGCCCGCGCCGAGCTGGGGCGGGCTCACTGGATGACCATCGTGCCGGCGCTCGCCGGGATGGTGACGGCTGTCCTGATCGCCGCCCGGCTGGTGGAGCCGGTGATCGAGGACCATCCGGTTGGGTCCCGCGCCGTGTTCTTCGGACTGGTGCTGTTCTCGATCGTCGTGCCGGCCCGGATGGTGGGCCGTTGGGCGACGCGGGACGTCGCGACCGCCGTGGTGGCCGCCGGCGCAGCCTTCGTGCTCACCGGCCTGCCGCCCGGCGGCGACGTCGCCCCGCGGCTGGTGGTGGTCACCCTCGCCGCAGCGGTGGCCATCTGCGCCCTCGTGCTGCCCGGGGTGTCGGGTTCCTTCCTCCTGCTCACCCTTGGCCTCTACCAGCCCACTCTCGCCGCGGTCAACGACCGGGACGTGGTCTACCTCGGCGCCTTCGCCCTCGGGGCGGCGGTCGGGCTGAGCCTCTTCGTGAAGGCGCTGCAGGCGGCTCTCCACCGACACCACGCCCTGACACTGGCGCTCATGACCGGCCTCATGGTGGGGTCGCTGCGCGCGCTGTGGCCGTGGCAGGAGGAGGACCGCGGCCTGCTCGCCCCGGACGACGGCGCGCTGCCCGTGTTCGCCCTCACGCTCGGTGCGGGGCTGGTGGTCACCGCCGTTCTCGTCCTGCAGGCGCATGCCGAGCGCCGTGCGACGGCTGCCGCGCTCGCCGGCCAGGCGCGCCGGGACCACTGAGCGGACGCCCGTCGGCTGCCTCCCTCCGTCCCGGGCCGCGCTCCTCCGAGAGGCGGTGCACCCGCCGGTGGGTGGTCGCGACGGGACGGGCCCATGGCGCCGCCCCTGCCAGGCCGGCCCTCCGCATCGCTCAGGGACGCCGGCAGAGCCTCAGGTGCCCGCGGGGGAGTCCTCTTCGGCCTCTCGACGGCGCCGGCGGACGACGTCCGCGAGGTGACCGACGACGAGGACGGCCATGCCCGCGGCCGACCACCAGAGACCCCCGATCGCCGCGACGACCCCGATGACGACGGCCACAGCCATCACCGACCAGCGTTTCGGGCCACTCCACGTCGTCGCCTGCATCCCCTGCAGGCTAGGCGCCGCAGGACGCGTCGTCATGCGGGCGGGACCGGCCCGGTGTCGCGCGCCACCGGCGGACGGGACGTCGCCCCGGGGCGTCGGCGACCGGCGGCGGTGCCCCTCCGGACGTGGGAGCCCCGGGCCCAGCCCTCCGGCTGCGGGGGTCGGAGGTCAGCGGCCGCGGCGCCAGGGGCCGATCGCGCCGGACCGGGACTACGGCACCATCTCCGTGTGCCGACTCTCCGCATCGCCCAGGACCCCGCTGCCGACGAGCTGCTGGGCCGTGACCCGCTGGCCCTCCTGATCGGGATGCTGCTGGACCAGCACATGCGTCGACGAAGCAGCTGAAGAAGTCGACTGCAGTTCGACCCGCCGCGACGAGAAGGGCCGGTTCTGACCGGGGCTTCCCGCGGAGCGGCCGCGGCGCGAGAGTCACTCGCTACCCGCGTGGCCCCTGGAAGGGCGGCAGCCGACGCGCCCGGTGACCCGTGACAGGTGGAGTTCGCGCTCCGTGCCGCATGGGCGGGAGAGGCGCTGGCGACCTTGCGGCGGTAGCGCCGGGATATTGGATCTGGCCGGTTCCTGGGGCGAGTCCGCGGAGCAGCCCCAGGAACCGTGATCCATGTCAGGCGACGAGCTTGGCGGTCACCTCGGCGAGGCGGCGGCCCTGGTAGCGGGCCGCGGCCAGCTCGGCCTGGTTGGCGGTCGCCGCCTGGCCGCCCGAGGCGTTGGAGACGCCGTAGGGGTTCCCGCCGGCCTCGAACAGCAGGGGGTCGGTGTAGCCGGGCGGCACGATGACCGCCCCGAAGTGGGAGAACACGTTGAACAGTGTCAGGATCGTCGACTCCTGGCCGCCGTGGACGTTCTGCGCGCTGGTGAAGGCGGTGGCGCCCTTGTTGGCCAGCTTCCCGGTGAACCAGAGCCCACCGAGGGTGTCGATGAACTGCTTCATCTGGGCTGCAGGGGTGCCGAATCGGGTCGGCGTGCCCAAGGCGTAGCCGTCGGCCCACTCGAGGTCCGCCGGCGTGGCCACCTCGACCTGATCGGCGGTGGTGTCCACGTGGGCGCGCCAGAGCGGGTTGGAGTCGATGGCCTCCTCGGGAGCCAGCTCGGGGACTCGACGCAGGCGAACCTCGGCCCCGGCTTCGCGGGCGCCGTCAGCAACAGCGGCGGCGAGCTGGTGGACGTTCCCGGTCGACGAGTAGTAGACGACAGCGATGTTGGGCACGGTTCTCCCTGTAGCGCGTTGGTTCGGACATGGCGGGCAGCAGTCGGCGCATCTCATTGAATGCTCAACTACTGCTCCGACGCTACCGCGCGCCGGCTCGTTATGCATGTCGGGAAGTGGCGCCCGGCGCCCAGGATGCGGACGGCGTGGTGGTGACCGGGGTGGAGCGAAGCCGGAAGTCAGCGCTCGTTCACAAAACCTGGAACGAGCTCTCTGGCAGGCACATCGTCCACCGGCGGAACCGTACGGCCCGCGGTGCTCGGTGGTGATTGCGACGGGATCGCTCTACGGCACCATCTCGGGTGTGCCGACCCTCTGCATCGCCCAGAACCCCGCTGCCGATGAGCTGCTCGGCCGCGATCCGCTGGCCCTCCTGATGGGGATGCTGCTGGACCAGCACATGCGTCAACGAAGCAGTGACCTTTCCCGAAGTGGCTCCTGAACTGGTCGGCGGTGCCGGTGGACCGGCCGATCGTGCACCGGTCACGAGGTGGGTCATCGTGACCGGTGGGCCTTCGGCCGGAAGGTGTAGGGCAGCGGCCAGGCCAGCGCCCAGATGACCACGCCGGCGGTGAGCCCGTTGATCCAGCCGGTCAGGTGCGCCGTGCGCGCGGCATCGTCGACGGCGAGGACGGCCAGGCCGAGCAGGCTGCAGGCGACCGCCCACCCGGCGAGCGCGCGGGCCCACAGCTTCCACTCGTGGCGAGCGCGTGCCTGCCCGTACTTCGGGGGGCGCACGGGTGGCGGGCCGCCTGCGAAGCGGTGGGCGAAGCGCTGATCGGCCCACCGCAGGGTGAGCGGCCCGAACGCCACGGAGAAGCCGATGTAGACGGCGGCGAGCCCGTGCGCGGCGCCGGCTGTGCTGCCCGAGCGGAGGTCGAGGACGGAGGCGATGAGCAGGACCAGGTCGAGCACCGGGGCGCCGGCCAGCAGGACCGCGCTGGTGCGGCGCAGGCGCAGGAGGTAGCGGGTGACCAGGCCGGTGCCGAGCAGGCACCAGAAGCCGATCTCGCAGGCCACGATGACGGCGATCAGGAATCCGCTCACCTGATGGGCTCCGCTCCAGCTGCCGTCCCGGTGGCGGCAGGGCCCGCGTCGGCCGGGCGTGGCGCACGGTGCATCAGCCAGGTGCGTGGACCACCGTCGGGCAGGTCGACGACGTCGGTCACCGTGAAATCGAGGCGCTGGTAGAAGCGCACGTTGCGCGCCGCGCTGGTCTCCAGGTGCACCGGCAGCCCGTATCGATCGGCGCGGGTGAGCCCTGGTGCGAGGGCGACGGCTCCCAGGCCCCGCCCTTGGTGGCTCCTGTCCACGCCGACGCTGGCCAGCAGGAGATGTTCGCCGCCGCGCCGGTGTGGGCCGAGCACGGCGTCGGCTGCGGCGGCCGTGGCCGCGCGGTCACCGGACAGGTCGGCGACCGTCGGCCCGATCTCCCGCCACACCTCGTCGGGGACGGCGGTGCCGGGCAGCCAGACGGCGACCGTCGTCAAGCGTTCGGCGCTGTAGCCGAGGTCGACGTGCCCGTAGGGCAGGGCGACGGCGGTGAGGTACAGCTCCTGCAGCGTGGTCAGCCGCCGGTCGTGGTCGTCGGCGGCGACGGTCCAGCGGGTCCAGGGGTAGTCGGTGAAGGCGTCGGCGAGGAGCCGGGCCGCGGCCGGGAGGTCGCCGGCCGTGGCGGGGCGCAGGTGGAGCGTCATCAGTTCTCCGGCTGGGGGCGGACGGACGTGAGGTGGCGGTAGGCGGCGGGAGTCCAGGCGGCGAGCACCTTGGGCCGCAGGGTGGCGCCGAGGCGGCGGTAGAAGCGCTGGGCGTCGGCGTTGTCGACCTCCATGCCCCAGCGGATGAGCAGCTGTTCGGGCGCGGCAAGAGCGGTGAGGGCGGCCATGAGCTGGCGGCCGACGCCGGCGTCGCGATGGCCGGGGCGGACGTAGAGGTCATCGAGGTTGAGCACGTCGTCGCCGGTCCACAGGTGCAGCTGGCGAAGGGCGGAGACGTAGCCGACGGCCCATCCGGCGCGCTCGGCGAGCAGCACGACGACATCGGGGCGGTGGAGCAGCCGGCGCCACTGCTCCGCATCGATGTGCACGTGTGCGCTCTGGTCCTCGTGGGCGGCGATCTCGCCGACCATCGCGGCGACGTCGGCGGCGTCGGCGGGTGCGGCCCGCCGGACCGCGACGGGCGGGGTCGTCGTGGCGAGGGCGCTGCCGTCGGGCGCGGGCAGATGGGTCATGGTCGGCTCCTGCAGTGTGGCGTGGACTCGGGGTGCACCGGGTGGAGGTCGGACGGGCTGCAGCGGGGTGGTGCCGTTGCCGGTCCCAGGGGCGGCCGGGCCCGGCAACGGGCGCTCACCGGGTGGCGATGGCGGTGAGCACGTCGAGCCGCGCGGCACGGCGGGCGGGTGGCAAGCCGGCGGCCAGGCCGCTGGTCATGGCCGCGGCGACGATGACCAGCAGCTGCCCGAGGGGAACCTCCATCACGAACGGGTTGTCCCCGGAGAGTCCGGCCAGGGTGGCCGCGGCCAGACCGAGGCCGAGGCCCAGCCCGACGACCGCGGCCACCGCGGCGATCAGCGCCGCCTCGGCGCGCACCATCGACGACAGCTGAGCGCGCGTCATGCCGACCGCCCGCAGCAGGCCGATCTCGCGGGTCCGTTCGACGATGGACAGCGCCAGCGTGTTGGTGATGCCGAGCAGCGCGATGAGCACGGCGAACCCGAGCAGCACGGTGATCAGCCCGAGCACCTGGTCGACGGCGGCGGCGCGACCGGCCGCGGCCTCGGCCTGGTCGAGCACCTCGGCGTTGGGGAAGTCGGCAACCGCTGTGCGCAGCGCCGTTCGCGCGTGGGCCGGGTCCGCGCCGTCGGCGAGCGCGACGTAGACGGTGGCATCGACGTTCTCGCTGAAGTGCTGCGCGAAGGTGTCCAGGGAGATGACGTAGCTGGTGGACAGCGCGCGGGCGCAGCCGTCCGCCATCAGCCCGACCACCCGCAGCCGCTGCTCGCCGTCGCGCGAGAAGGTCAGCGCGAGAGTGTCGCCGACGGACAGGCCGCGCTCGGCAGCAACGCTGTCGGCGAGCACTATGCCGCCGTCGGTGAGGGCGGCCAGGTCGCCGGCGGTCATGTCGATGTCGGCGACACGGGGCAGGGTGGCCGGGTCGATCGCGGTCAGCGCGCTGGTCGTGCCCGCGTCGAGCCAGTGGCCGTAGCGCACGGGGGAGACGGCGGCGACCTCGGTCAGGGCGGCGACGCGGGCGGCGACCTCCGGGGACAGGCCGCCGAGCATCTCGTCGCGGCTGCTCTGCACGAGCAGGTCGGCGGTGATCGCCTCGCCGCTGGTCGCCCCGATGGCCTTCACCGAGCTGCCGAGCACGGTGACGAAGCCGATCAGCGCCAGGCCCAGGGCCAGGGCCATCGCGGTGGCTGCGGTACGCCGCGGGTTGCGCACCACGGACTCCCGGGCCAGTCGCCCGGGCACGCCGAGGCCGGTCAGCGGCCGGCCGACCGCGCGCGCCAGCCGCGGCGTCAGCACAGGGGCGAGCACGAGCAGGCCGGTCAGCAGCAGCGCCGCGCCGATGGCGACGCCGGCGATGTCGCGGAGCAGCGCGGCGGTGAGCAGTGCCGCCAGGCCGAGCCCAACGGCCGTCCACCCGGTGATCCGCCGGCCTCGGCGGGGGCGCAGCGGCGCCGGGGCGGAGGCCCGCATGGCTTCCACCGGGGCGGTGCGGGCTGCGCGACGGGCCGGGCCGAGCACGGCCAACAGCGTGATGAGCGTGCCTGCGGCCAGGCCGACGACGATCGTGCGGGCGGTGACGGTCAGCGGGCCGTTGGGCAGCGCCAACCCGACGCCGGAGGCCAGCCCCCGCAGGGCGTGGGCGGCGCCGACACCGGCGGCGGTGCCGCCCGCGGCGCCGGTGACGCCGACCAGCAGCGCCTCACTGAGCACGGAGGCGAAAACCTGCCGGCCGGTGGCTCCGGCGGCACGCAGCAGCGCCAGCTCCCCGGCGCGCTGGGTGAGCACGATGCCGAAGGTGTTGGCGATCAGGAACCCGCCGACGACGAGACCGGCGGCGGCCAGCGCCAGCAGCACGACGCGCAGGTAGTCGATGCTCTCCTTGGCGGCGTCGGCGCTCGCGGCGGCGGCGTCCTGGGCGTTGCTGACGGCGTACTCCCCGCCGAGGGCGGTGGCCAGGTCCCCGCGCAGTTCGGTCACGGCGACGCCGTCGGCGGCGAGCACGTCGACCGAGGTGAGACCACTGCCGAGGCCGAGCAGCGCCTGCGCGGTGGGCAGGTCGAGGAGCACCACGGTGCTGGTGGCCAGGCCGTCGCCGTCGCCGACGCCGGTCAGGCCGACCACCCGCAGCTGCCGGCTCGCGGTCGCCGACACGGTGACGATGTCGCCGAGCTCGATCCTGAGCTGCGCGGCGGTGGCCGCGTCGAGCACCACCTCCCCGTCACCGGCCGGAGCGCGACCCGAGCGCAGGGTGTAGGCGGTGAACGGGGCCTCTGCCCAGGTGTCGAGGACGGTCGGCCCGGCGGGGGCGACGGCCTGCCCGGCGACCTGCAGCTGCCCGGGGCCGGAGGCGACCGCCCGGACCCGGTCGACGCCCGGGGTGGCGGCTACGCGGTCGGCGAGGTCGGCAGGCAGGGGGTCGCGCTGGACCTCGACCCCCATCGCGGCGTCGAAGGCGGCGGCACCTCGGACGATGAGGTCGACGCCGGCGGAGGTGGTGCGGAACTGCTCGTCGAGCAGCCGGCTGCTGGTGTCGGTGAGCACGAGGCTGCCGGCGGCGAACGCGACACCGAGCGCGACGGCCAGCCAGGTCAGCGCGAGCCGGGACCGGTGCGCGAGCGCGTTGGCGAGAGCCAGACGGAACATCTCGGCTCACACCCCCGCTCGCGTGTCGAGGCCGGCCATGCGGGCGAGCACCGTCTCGGCGGTGGGGTCGGGCAGCTCGTCGACGATGCGGCCGTCGGCGAGGAAGACGACGCGGTCGGCGGAGGCGGCCGCGACCGGGTCGTGGGTGACCATGACGATCGTCTGGCCCAGCGTGCGGGTGGCGTTGCGCAGGAAGGACAGCAGCGCGGCGCCGGCGCGGGAGTCGAGGTTGCCGGTCGGCTCGTCGGCGAAGACCAGCTCTGGGCGGGCGATCAGCGCCCGGCCGACGGCGACGCGCTGCTGCTGCCCCCCGGACAGCTGCGCCGGGCGGTGGTCGAGCCGGTCACCCAGGCCCAGCATCGCCACCAGCTCCTCCTGCCACGCCGGGTCGGGGCGCTTGCCGGCGAGCGTGAGCGGCAAGCTGATGTTCTCGGCGGCGGTCAGCGCCGGGATGAGGTTGAACGCCTGGAAGACGAAGCCGATCCGCTCGCGACGCAGCAGGGTGCGGTCGCGCTCGGACAGCGCGGTCAGGTCGGTGTCCCCGAGGAGGACCTGGCCGGAGTCGACGCGGTCGAGGCCTGCGAGGGCGTGGACCAGGGTGGATTTGCCCGACCCGGAGGGGCCCATGACGGCGGTGAACGCACCGGCGGGGATCGCGACCGAGGCGCCGTCGAGGGCTCGGACGGTGGCCACGCCGCGGCCGTAGGTCTTGACCAGGTCGACGGCGCGGGCGGCGATCGGCGGCTCGGTCTCCGTCGCCGCGGTGGCCGGGACGGCGGAGGTGGGGCACTCGATCTTTCCTGCAGGGGCGAGCCGCGGGGGCGGCGGGAGAAGGGGGCGGGCGGGCATGGCGTCTCCTGGGGGCGTGTGAGGCGGGTGGTCAGCGGGTGCGGCGGCGTGGGGAGCGGATCTGGGCGGCCCGGGCGAGCCGGTGGGTGCGGGCGTCGCGGAGCAGTTCGGCCTGGCGGGCACGGAAGAGCTCCTCGTGGAGCAGGTGCACGGCGGGTGTCTTTTCGTGCGGGCGGTGGAGGGAGTGGAAGGGCGCCGGCGGCAGAGGCGTGAGCTCCCGCCGCCGGGCGGTCAGGGCACGACGCGGTAGCCGGCCGCCTCGATCGCGACGGCGATGTCGGCGCGGTCCACCGGCCGGGTGGCGGTGACGGTGGCCATGCCGCTGGCCAGGTCGACGGTGACGGTCTCGACGCCGTCGACGGCGGCGATCTGCTCGGTGACCGCCTGGCGGCAGTGCGCGCAGGTCATCCCGGTGACGCGGAAGGTGGTGGCGCCGATGAAGGTGCGCGGGGTGCCGGACAGCATGGGGAGCTCCTGGTGCGTGGGTGCGGCGTCGGTCGGGAGGAGCCTCGGCGCCGGGGTGGGTGCCTCCCACCGGGGAAATTGCCGGTATCTGTGCTGGGATCGGCCGGGTCAGTGCCCGTGCCCGTGGCCGGCGGTGCCGGCCGGGGGCTTGCCGCCGGGAACGGCGAGTGCGGTGAGCACGAACAGCGCGGCGAGGACGGCGGCGGTGACGGCGAACGCCCGGCCGTAGCCGTCGATGAGCCCGGCGGAGGTGGCGAGGTTGCCGGCGACGGCGGTGAGCGCGGCGACGCCGAGGGCGGCGCCGATCTCGTGGCCGGTCATCATCAGCCCCGAGGCCAGCCCGGAGCGCTCGGCGGGCACGTCGCTCATCGCGGCGACGGCGATGGCCACGAACATCGGGCCGACGCCGGCACCGACGAGCAGGAAGCCGGGCAGCACGTGGGCGGCGTAGGAGGTGCCGCCGGCGCTCGTGGCCAGCAGCAGCACGCCGGCGGCCAGCACGACCAACCCGCCGAGGATGAGGGCGCGGGCGCCGAGGTGGCCGATGACCTTCGACGCGGCGGCGGCGGCGAGGGTGATCGCGGCGGCCAGCGGCAGGAACTGCAAGCCGGCCACGACCGGCGTCGAGCCCACGATGGCCTGCAGGTACAGCGAGGTCAGGAAGATCGCGCCGACCACCACACCGGTGACACCGGCCATCACCGCCGAGGCCGAGACCAGCGACCGCATCCGCCAGGTGGCCGGCGGGATGAGCGGATCGGCGGCGCGCCGCTCGAGCCGGGCGAACGTCGTGAGCAGGGCGGCGGCGGCGGCCAGCGCGAGCCAGGTGCGCGGCGCGGCCCAGCCGGCCGAGCGGGTGGCCTCGATGCCGAACACCAGGGCCAGCAGCCCGCCGACCAGGGTGAGCGCACCGGGCACGTCGAGGCGGCGCAGCGCACCGGTCCTCGAGTTGCTGCGGGTCACGGTGCGCAGGGTGCCGAGCACGACGGCGATGCCGATCGGCACGTTGATGAAGAAGACCGCCCGCCAGCCCAGCGCGCTGGTCAGCGCCCCGCCGAAGAGCACGCCGGCGGCGATGCCGAGGCTGCCGACGGTGCCCCACACCGCGAGCGCGGTCTGCCGCTGCTTTCCGGCGTAGGCGGTCATGATGATCGACAAGGCGGCCGGGGTGAGCAGTGCCGCACCGGCACCCTGCGCCGCCCGGGCTCCGATGAGCGTGAGCGGGGTCTGCGCCAGACCGCTGACCAGCGACGCGGCGGTGAACAGGGCGATACCGGCGAGGGCCGCGCGGCGCCGGTCGAGCAGGTCGGCGATCCGGCCGCCGAGCAGCAGCAGCCCGCCCGACAGCAGCACGTAGGCGCTGATCGTCCACTGGTAGTCCGCGGCCGACAGGCGCAGGGACTCGCTGATGGACGGCAGGGCGACGTTCACCACCGACACGTCCAGGATGACCATGAACTGGGCGGCGATCATCAGCGCGAAGACCGTCCACGGCCGGCGCGGCTCGTCCGCGGCAGGTGCCGCGTGGCCGTGGCCGCAGGCGTGCGGGTGCTGGTGAGCGGGCGCCGCCGGTTCGATGGTGGGGTGGGCTGACATGGCTCCTCCTCGGGGTGGGTCTGCGGGTCTGGCTGCCACGCTCGCCGCCGTCGGGGGCCCTCACGCCGGGAAAACCACCGGGATCGCGATTACGGGACCTGTCCGCTGCGGTCGGTACGGTCCCGTTCGTGCTGGCCGGACGGGATGCCGAACGCGCGGCGATCGCTGCGCTGCTCGGCGCCGCCCGCGCCGGGGCCGGCGGATCCCTGGTGATCCGCGGCGTGGCCGGCTCGGGCAAGTCGACGCTGCTGGCCGACGCGGTCAGCGCCGCGGCCGGCATGCGGGTGCTGCGCACGTCGGGGGTGGAGTCGGAGTCGCCGCTGGCGTTCGCCGCGTTGCAGCGGCTGCTGTGGCCGCTGCGCGCCCGCCTGGACGCGCTACCGGCGCGGCAGGCCGCCGCGCTGGGCGCGGCACTGGGCGAGGCCGACGGCGAGGGCGATCGGTTCCTGGCGTTCCTGGGGACGCTGAGCCTGCTCGCCGACGCCGCCGAGGAGGCCCCGGTGCTGGTCGTGGTCGACGATGCGCACTGGCTCGATGACGCCTCGGCCGCGGCGCTGCTGTTCGTCGCTCGCCGGCTGCAGGCCGAGCGCGTCGCGCTGCTGTTCGCCGCCCGCGAGGGCGAGGCCTACGGCTTCGAGGCGCCCGATCTTCCCACCGCTGTGCTCGGTGGCGTGAGCGGTGCCGACGCCGAGGAGCTGCTGACCGCCCAGGGCAACGGTGAGGTCGACCCGGCGGTGCGCGACCGGCTGGTGGCCGCGACCGGTGGCAACCCGCTCGCGCTCGGCGAGCTCGCCGCCGCGCTGACCGGTGACCAGCTGGCCGGGCGGGCGCCGCTGCCGACCCCGCTTCCGTTGACCGGCGGGGTCGAGCGCGGGTTCCTCGACCGGGTCCGTCGCCTGAGCGCGCCGGCCCAGCGGCTGCTGCTCCTGGTCGCAGCCGACGACACCGGCCGGCTGACCGTGGTCCGCGACGCCGCCTCGCGTCTCGACATCGCCGACGATGCCCTGGACGAGGCGGAGGGGATCGGGCTGCTCCGCGTCGACGGCGACACCCTGGCGCTGTACCACCCGCTGGTCCGCTCGGCGGTGTACCGGGCGGCCACCAGCGCGCAGCGCCGCGCTGCCCACCGAGCGCTGGCCGACGTCCTCGGCGCCGACCCCGACAGGCGCGCCTGGCACCTGGCCGCGGCGGCCGATCGGCCCGACGAGACGGTGGTCGGCGCGCTCGACGGCGTCGCCGAGCGCGCCGCCGCCCGCGGAGGACACGAGGCCGCCTCCGCCGCCTGGGCCCGCGCCGCCGAACTGACCGTCGACAGCGACGCCCGCAGCCGGCGGCTGTTTGCGGCCGCCTCCTCTGCCTGGCTCGGTGCCCATCCGTCCCGGGCCGCCGGACTGGCCGCCGCCGCCGACCTCACCGACCCCGTGCAGCGGGCCCGGCTGCTGCTGCTGAAGGGCCAGATCGAGTGGAACACCCACTCCCTCGACGACGGCTACGACCTCGTCCTGGAGGCCGCTACCCTCGCCGCCACAGCCGACGAGGCGACCGCGCGGCCGCTGGCGATGCTCGCCGCGGCGCTGTCGGCGTTCGGGGCGCGCTCCCCGCGCCCGGTCGACCCCGCCACGCTGGTCGGCCAACCTCCCGCCGACGCACCGGCCACCGGCCGGGCGGCCTGGGAGCTGCTGCAGGGGTTCGCCGCCGTCGGCCGGCGGGACTGGGCGCACGCCGCGGCAGCGTTCCGCCGCGCGTTCGACCTGACCGACGCCGAGCCGCTCGACGGCGACCACGTGCTGCAGCCAAACCTCGGCATCGCCGCCTGGCTCATCGACGACGACGAGCGCAGCCTGCGGCTGCACGAGGAGCAGTTGACCGCCGCCCGCCGCGCCGGCGCGCTGAACATGGTGGAGCACGCCCTCACCCGCGGGTTCCACGCCCAGCTGGCGATCGGCGCGTGGACGAAGGCGGCCGGTGCCGCCGCCGAGGCGCTGCCGCTGGCTGCCAGCACCGGCTCCTCCGGGCTGACCGCGCTGCCCACCGCGCAGCTGGCCGTGCTCGCAGCCCTGCGCGGGGACGACGTCGCCGACCGCCACCTCGCCGACGTGGCCGCGGTCCGCGCGGCGCATCCGGTGGGCATCACCGACAGCCTCGTCACCGACCTGGCCCACTGGGCGCAAGCGCTGCGCACCGCCGGGCAGCCGGCTCCCGCGCTGCACCATCTGGAGCAGCTGCAGAACCCGATGCTGCGCCGCATGGCCGCCCTGGACCTGTTCGACCTCGCGGTCAGGGCCGGCCGGACCGACCTCGCCGGCGCCTGGCTTGCCGAGGTCGAGGAGTTCGCCGCCGCTACCGGCACCGCGCCGGCGGTCGCCGTCACCGAGCACGGTCGGGCCCTGCTCACCGGCGGACCCGACGCCGAGAAGCACTTCCTCGCCGCGCTGGATGCGCACGCCGCCTCCCCGCGGATGCCCGACCGGGCCCGCACCCAGCTGGCCTTCGGCGAGCACCTGCGGCGCGCCCGCAGGCGAGTCGATGCCCGCGAGCACCTACGGGCCGCCCTCACCGTCTTCGAGGAGCTCGGCGCGGCGCCCTACGCCGAACGCGCCGCCCAGGAGCTGCGCGCCTCCGGGGAGACCGCCCGCCGCCGCGACGTCACCACCACCACCGAGCTGACCGCGCAGGAACGCCAGGTCGCCGGGCTGGTCCGGCAGGGGTTGTCCAACCGGGACGTCGCGGCGCGGTTGTTCGTGTCGCCCCGCACCGTCGACTTCCACCTGCGCAACGTGTTCAACAAGCTCGGCGTGGCCTCCCGCGCCGAGCTCACGGCCCTTCCGCTCGACTAGTCGTCGCGACCAGGGCCTGCTTCGGCGAGGTGCAGGCGCCGGCGACCAACCTGGCGGTTTTCCCGGCGTGAGGCCGCCGGCACGCTCGTAGCGTCCGAGCCACACCAGTTCGGACGCGAGGACCTCCGATGACCAGCACCGTCGCCACCCGCACCCCGCCAAGAACCCTGCGCCGCGCCGCCGCCGGCCCGCCGGCGTGTGCGCCACGCTCGTCCGCCGCTGGCCCACCGGCGTCGGCGTCGCGGCGGTCGCCGCCAGCCGCACCGCCCTGGCCGCCCGGCTGACCGCGGACGCCGCCGAGCCGCACCAGCGCACCGAGCCCGGTCCCGAAGCGGCGACCCCGGCGGTTCTGCCGGCGTGACGCCGGCGACGCCTTCCCAGTCCGGCCCACTCACATCCCGGCCGGACCACCGACTCGCCACTGACCCTGCCCCGACCGCCCCCGCCCTTGAGGAGCCCGCGATGACCGCCCACCGCACCACTCGTCCGCGTCCCCGGCGGACCGGGCTGCTCGCCGGTCTGCTCGCCGCCGCGGCCGGTGAGATCACCGCCTCCGCCACCCGCCGCGGCCGCTCACCTTCCTCCGGCCTGGCCCGCGGCCTGGTCGACGCTTCCCCGGCGGTGCTGGTCGACAGCGGCGTGGCCCTCGTCGGCCGGGCCGACAAGCCGGGCCTGGCCGTGCTCGCGGCCGGTGCCAGCGGCCTCGCCGCGGCCGCTGGCGGCACCCTGGCCGGCCGTCGGCCGGTGCTCGGCGCCGCCGTGGCCGCTGCTCCGCACGCCGCCGGCGGCTACCTCGCGCTGCGCCGCGGCGACGCCTCAGCCCGGGACACCGCCGCGGCCGCGGCCGCCGGCATGCTCACCGCCGCGGCCGCGATCGCCCCCGTGCCGGTACCGCCGCCGGCGGTGGTGGCCGCCGCCGCCGCGGCCACGGGCGTGGTCGTCGCCGCGGACCGACGCGTCCGCCGTCGTGGTGCCGTCGCGCTGCGCGACCAGGTGCCCTTGCCGACCGCCGTCCGGTCGCTGCCGCCGGTGTCTGCCGCCGACGCGGCGCCGCAGCTGGGCGTGGCCCCGCTTCTGGCCCAGCCCGGCGAACTGGTCGTCATCGACGTCACCGTGCCCGAGCCGCGCACCGACCTCGGCACCTGGCGACTCGAGGTGGACGGCGAGGTGGAGCGGCCGCTGTCCCTTCCCCTCCGCGAGCTGCTCGCGCTGCCGCTGGAGGAGCGGGACCTGCTGATGATCTGCGTGCACAACCCCGTCGGCGGCCACCGGATGGGCTGCGCCCGTTGGGCCGGCATCGGCCTGGCCGACCTGCTCGAGCGGGCCGGCGTCAGTGCCGACGACGGCTGGCTGGTCGCCGAGGCCGTCGACGGCTACACCAACGTGCTGCCGCTGGACGCGGCCCGCCGGCACGGCTTCCTCGCCGTCGGCATGGCCGGGCAACCGCTGCCCCGCGAGCACGGCAGCCCCGCCCGGCTGCTCGTCTCCGGCCGGCACGGGCAGGACGGCAACCTCAAGTGGCTGCGGCGCCTCACCGTCACCGCGACACCTCCGCCGTCCTACTGGGGCTCGCGTGGCTGGACCGACGGCACCTACCCGGTACACCCGGCCTCCCGGATCGACGCCCCCGGCCCGCACGCCCACGCCCAGCCCAGCGAGGTCACGATCCGCGGTTACGCCTGGGCGCCGCCCGTCGGCGTCGACCGCGTGCAGGTGCAGATCGACGGCGGCCCGTGGACCGACGCCACCCTCGGCGTCGACCTCGGCCCAGACGCCTGGCGGCCATGGACGGCCCGCTGGGCGGCCACGCCCGGCCCGCACCGGCTGCGCGTCCGATGCCGCACGACCACCGGGCAGTGGCAGGAGGAGACGGCCACGACACCCTTCCCGCACGGTGTCCGCGGCCTCCACGCCATCGCCGTCCACGTCGGTGGCAGTCCAGCCCGTGCGGCGCTGCGCCGACTGGTCGGCCTGGGCGTCACCCGTGCGAGCTGGGCGGCGCGGAGTGCCGCCGCATGGCGCCATCGGAAGCCCAGCGGTTCCGCGGCCGCCCGGGCCGCCAACCCGGCCAGCTGACCACTCGCATCGCCACGGACCCACACCATCCACTCCGACCGTTCTGCGCCGTTCGCAGGAGAGGTGCTCCGGTCAGCGCTCCGTCCTCTGGCCTGACGGGGCCTCGCTGTCACAGCGCTGCCCGTGATTGCGCCGGGCCGGGACTACGGCACCATCTCCCTCGTGCCAGCCCTCCGCATCGCCCAGAACCCTGCCGCCGACGAGCTGCTCGGTCGGGATCCTCTCGCCCTGCTGATCGGGATGCTGCTGGACCAGCAGTTCCCGATGGAGCGCGCCTTCGGTGCCCCGCGGCTGCTGGCCGACCGGCTCGGTGTGGAGACGTTGTCGGCCGGGCAGCTGGCCGACATGGACCCGGAGGAGCTGGTCCGCGTCTTCCAGGGGCCGCCGGCGCTGCACCGCTACCCGGGCTCGATGGCCGGCCGGGCGCAGGAGGTGTGCCGCGCCCTGGTCGAGCACCACGACGGGCGGGCGGAGGGGCTGTGGGCCGACGTCCCCGACGGGGCCACGCTGCTGAAGCGGCTGAACGGGCTCCCCGGGTTCGGCGCGCAGAAGTCGAAGATCTTCCTCGCGCTGCTCGGCAAGCAGTACGGCGTCACCCCGCCGGGCTGGCGCGAGGCGGCGGGCGACTACGGCACCGAGGGCTCGCGGCGCTCGGTCGCCGACATCACCGGGCCGGAATCGCTGGCCGAGGTGCGGGCCGTCAAGCAGGAGCAGAAGCAGGCGGCGAAGGCGGCGAAGCAGGCGCCGGGGAGCTGAGCGCGCGGCTCCTGCACGGGCCCCGTCCCGGTGGCACCATGGGAGTGGTCCGGGAGCCGGCGGGTCACCCCCCGCGACACCCCGGCCAGCGGAGGGAAGAGTGCCTGTGGCCTCGAGCCAGCAGTTCCACCGGTCGCGCGGACCGGAGCCGGTGCTGATCACCGAGGCGGCTCCGAGCATGACCGACCAGCAGGCGGCCCGGAAGCGGCGCTACGCCATCACCATGGGCATCCGCAGCCTGGCGCTGGTGCTGGCCGCCGTCTTCTACCAGACCGTCTGGCTGATGATCATCCTCGCGGTCCTCGGCACCGTGCTGCCCTGGATCGCCGTGGTGATGGCCAACGACCGGCCGCCCAAGCCGAAGACCCGCCTCAGGGGCGTCGACGCGCGTCCCGACCGCGTCCTGGAGAGCTCCGCCCGGTCCGGACGGATCATCGAGGGCTGACCGTCCCGGCCGGCGTCCGCATGTGGTGGCGCCCGATCGGCAGCATCAGCGGCCGGCCCGACGTCGGGTCGACCACCACCCGGCTGTCGAGGCCGAAGACCGCGCGCACGCACTCCTCGGTGAGCACGTCCGCCGGGTCGCCGGCCGCGTGCAGCCGTCCGGACGTCAGGGCGATCAGGTGGTCGGCGTAGCGCGCGGCCATGTTGAGGTCGTGCAGCACCATGACGACGGTCGTGCCGCGCGCGCGGTTGAGGTCGGTCAGCAGGTCGAGGACCTCGATCTGGTGGCTGACGTCGAGGAACGTCGTCGGCTCGTCGAGCAGCAGCAGGTCGGTCTGCTGGGCCAGCGCCATGGCGATCCACACCCGCTGGCGCTGCCCGCCGGAGAGCTCGTCGACGGCGCGGTCTGCCAGCTCGGTCGTCTGCGTCGCGTCGAGGGCGGCCGCCACCGCCGCGTCGTCCTCCGGGCGCCAGCGGGTGAAGACACCCTGGTGCGGGTGGCGGCCGCGGCCGACGAGATCGGCGACCGTGATGCCCTCCGGCGCGATCGGCGACTGGGGGAGCAGGCCGAGCGTGCGGGCCAGCTCCTTGGCCGGCATCCGGTGCACTGCCTTGCCGTCCAGCAGCACCCGGCCCTCCCGCGGGGCGAGCAACCGGGACATCGACCGGAGCAGGGTCGACTTGCCGCAGGCGTTCGCCCCGACGATCGCGGTGATCCGGCCAGGGGGCACGACCAGGTCCAGGTGCTCGATGACCGTGCGGTCGCCGTACCCCAGTCGGAGGTCCTCGGCGGCGAGGACGTGGGTGGCGGTCATGGTGTTCTCCGTTCGCTTCCGCGGGGCGCTCCGCTCCTCGCTCGCTGGCGCTCGCTGCGATGCTCACGCACCTGTCCGCTCACAGCGAGCCTCCGGCGCGGTTGGTGCGGACGATCAGGTAGATCAGGTACGGGGCGCCGAGCACCCCGGTGACGACGCCCACCGGGTAGCGCGTGCCGAGCGCGAACTGGCGGGCGAGGTCGGCGACCAGCACTAGGAGCGCCCCGACCAGCGCGGCGGGGACGAGCAGGGAGCCGTTCGGGCCCACCACCCGGGCGGCGATCGGGCCGGCGAGGAACGAGACGAAGGCGATGGGGCCGCACGCGGCGGTGGCGAAGGCGATCAGGCCGACCGCGGCGACGATCGCGACGAGCCGGGTCTGCTCGACCCGGACGCCCAGGGCCGAGGCGGTGTCGTCGCCGAGCTGCAGCGCGGAGAGGTCCCTGGTCCGGGACAGCAGCACGGGCGCGAGCACGACCAGGGCCAGCAGTGCCGGGAGGGTCGCCTCCCACGTGGTGCCGTTGAGGCTGCCGGTGAGCCAGCGCAGCGCCTCTGCGTAGTCCCAGGCGCCGGCCTTCGACAGCACGTAGGAGGTGACGCTCGTGGACATGGCCGCCACGCCGATGCCGATGAGGATCAGCCGGGTGCCCGCGACGCCGTCCTTGAACGCCAGGGTGTAGATCAGCAGGGCCACGCTCAGCGCCGCGACGATCGCGGTGAGCGAGACCGCCGCCCCGGACCAGCCGAGGATCACGATGGCGAACGCGGCGGCCGCGCTCGCGCCCGAGCTGATGCCGATCACGTCCGGGCTGGCGAGCGGGTTGCGCAGCATCGTCTGGAAGGTCACACCGGCCAGGCCGAAGCCGAGCCCGGCCACCAGGGCCAGGGTCGCGCGGGGTAGCCGCAGCCGCCCGACCGTGAACGTCGCGCCGGGGACCTCCTCCCCGAGGACGACCCGGAGCACGTCACCGGGCGGGTAGAACGTCCGCCCGACCATCAGGCTGGCCGCGTACGCCGTGACGACGATGACGGCCAGCGCGACGACGACCAGGCGCCGGCGGGAGGAGCGGCGGACCCGGCCCCGGGCGACGGCGTCGACGGTCGACGGCGGCGGGGTGGCGACGGTGGTCACAGCTCGCGCACCTTCTGCCGGCGGACGATGGCGATGAAGAAGGGCGCGCCGATGAGCGCGGTGATGATGCCGACGTCGACCTCCGTGGGGCGCGCGATGATGCGGCCGAGCACGTCGGACGCGGTCAGCAGGCAGGCCCCGGTCAGCGCCGAGAACGGCAGCAGCCACCGGTGGTCCACGCCGACCAGCAGCCGGCACAGGTGGGGGACGACGAGCCCGACGAAGCCGATCGGCCCGGCGACCGCGGTGGCCGCCCCGCACAGCAGCACCGAGCCGCCCGCCGAGACCGCCCGCGCGAGCGCGACCCGCTCGCCGAGCCCGGCGGCCAGCTCGTCGCCGAGGGCGAGGGAGTTGAGGCTGCGCGCTGACAGGACGCTGACGGCGGCGCCGGCCAGCAGGAAGGGCAGCACGGGGCTGATCGTCGCGAAGGTCGCGCCGCCGACGCCGCCGACCTCCCAGGACTGGACGCTCTCCGCGATGTCGCCGCGGGGGAGGGCGATCGCGGTGATGAAGGAGACCAGGGCGGCCGACGTGGCCGCGCCGGCCAGCGCCAGCTTGAGCGGGGTCGCACCGCCGCGGCCCAGGGAGCCGACGGCGTAGACGAACACCGCGGCGAGGGCGGCTCCGGTGATCGCCGTCCAGATGATGCTGGTCGCCGAGAACAGTCCGAACCAGGCCAGCCCGACGACCACGGCCAGCGACGCCCCCATGTTGATGCCCAGCACGCCCGGGTCGGCCAGCGGGTTGCGGGTGACGCCCTGCATGACCGCGCCCGCCAGCCCGAGGGCGGCGCCGACGAGCACCGCCAGCACGGTCCGGGGGATGCGCTTGGTCACCGCCGCCTCCTCGATGGTCTCCGCGGACCCACCGAGGGCGGCGACGATGTCCGACCAGCCGACGCCGCGCGACCCGATCGCCACCGAGGTGGCCATCAGCGCGACCAGGACGGCGAGGACCACCAGCAGCCACAGGAACCGGACCGACCCCGGACGTCGCGCGAGGGCGGCGTCCGGGGTCGGGGTGGTGTCGACCAGGGTCACGACGCCTTGGCGGCAGCCTCGGCGAGCATCCCGACATAGTCCTCGAGGACCCACGGGATGGCGAGCGGGGTCGGGTTCGCGGCGGTGCCCAGCGGGGTGTTGGGCAGCAGCACGATCGCCCCGTTGCGGACCGCGGGCATCTGCGACAGCAGCGGGTCCGCCTCCAGCGCGTCGACCAGCTCCTGGTCGCCGTAGGTCACGATTATCTCCACGTCACCGAGCGTGTCGATCTGCTCGGCGCTGATCGAGCCGGAGAACTGCTCCGGGTCGGTCGACGCCGCGGCGATGCTCCCGGGGGTGGCGAGCCCGAGGTCCTCGAAGAACGCGGCCCGGGTGTCCGCCGGGGTGTAGTAGCTGACCTCGCTGAGGTCGGTGGTGTCCACGTGGGTCATGAACATGGTCGCCGTCCCCTCCAGACCGGGGTGCTCGGCGACGGCGGCGTCGATGTCCGCCTGGAGGCTCTCGATCAGCTCCGCCCCCTCCTCGGCCATGCCCATCCCCGCGGCGTTGACCTCGATCATCTCCTGCCACGGCGTCGCCCACGGCGCCTCCGGGTAGGCCACGACCGGCGCGATCTCGCTCAGCGTGTCGTAGTCCTCCTGGGTCAGCCCGGAGTAGCCGGCGAGGATGACGTCGGGGTCGGTGTCGGCCACGGCCTCGAAGTCGATGCCGTCGGTCTCGTCGAAGAGGACCGGGGTCTCGGCGTCGAGCTCCTCGAGCCGCTCCGCGACCCAGGGCAGCAGCCCGTCGCCGTCGTCGTCACCGAAGTTGGCGGCGGCCATGCCCACGGGCACCACGCCGAGGGCCAGCGGCACCTCGTGGTTGGCCCAGGCGACCGTCGCGACCCGCTCGGGCTCCGACTCGATGGTCGTCGTGCCGAGCGCGTGCTCGATGGTGACCGGCGTCCAGTCGGCCGAGGCCTCGGACTGGTCCTCCGAGGCGGCCGAGGAGCAGGCGGGGAGCGCGACGGTCATGAACGCTGCCGCGGAGAGCGCGACCAGTCGTGAGGGGCGGTGCATGGGGTCCTTCCGGTCGGATCTGCGGATGCGCTCAGGTGAGGCTTGCCTAACCTAGGCGATGCCCCACCGGGCAGTGATCACGATCGGGTAACGGCGGGTGGATCGTGGCCGGGATCAGCGGGCTCCGGGGCGGCGCACGACGTCGGCCGCGCAGGCCAGCCCGGCGTCCAGGGCGGCAGAGGGGGAGACCTCCGGCGTCCCCAGCCAGGCCGCCAGCAGGCCGGCGGCGAACGCGTCGCCGGCCCCGGTGGTGTCCACGACCGTCGTCGGGTGGGCGGCGCGGTGCACCACGTCGTCGCCGGTCGCCCACAGCGCGCCGTCCGGCCCGAGCGTCACCACCGCGATCGGGTGCCGGCCGGCCAGGTCGCGGGCCGCGTCCTGGGGGTCGGTGCAGCCGGTGAGCAGCCGCGCCTCGTCGGCGTTGGGCAGGAGGAGCGTGGCCCCCGCCGTGTCCGCCAGCCAGCGCTCCACCCCGTAGCCGAGCAGCGGGCCGGTCGACGCCGGGTCGACCGAGACGGTGCACCCGGCGTCCGCCGCCGCCCGCAGGGCAGCGAGCCCGGCCGCACGCGGGCCGGGGTCCAGCAGCGTGTACCCCGACAGGTGCAGGTGGCCGCCCGGGGCGGGGGCGGGGACGTCCGCCGGCCGCAGCGCGAGGTTCGCGCCGCGGTCGGCCAGCATGCTCCGCTGCCCGTCCGGCTCGACCAGGCTGACGATGGTGCCGGTCGCCGCGCCCGGCACGGTGCGCACCCGCAGCTGCACCCCGGCCCCGGCCAGCTCGGCGGCCAGCCCGGCACCGGCGGCGTCGTCCCCGACGCAGCCGGCCAGCACCACGGGTGTGCCGAGCCGCGCCAGGTGTGCCGCCACGTTGGCGCCCGCGCCCCCGCCGCGGCTGACGATCCGCGCGGGCCGGTCCGATCCGGGCGCGGGCTCCCCGGACAGCACCACCACGACGTCGGTGGCCACGTCGCCGACCACGACGACGGGGGTGCGCACGGCCGTGCTCAGGCGGCGCGGGCGGCCAGCGCCGACGCGATCCGGCCGGCCAGCTCGGCGTTGCGCAGCACCAGCCGGACGTTCACCTCGAGCGTGGCGCCGTCGCTGGCGCGGTGCAGGTGGTCGAGCACGAACGGGGTGACGTCCTTGCCCCGCACCCCGGCCGCGTGCGCCGCGGCGAGCGCGTCGGCGATGACCCGGTCGTGCAGTCGCCGGTCCAGCTGCTGGTCGGCGGGCAGCGGATTGGCCACGACCACCGCTCCGGGCGCCAGCCCGCGGCGGGCCGCGAAGACCGCGGCAGCCTGCTCGGGGTCGGCGACCGACCAGTCCACCGTCGAGCCGGAGTCGGCGACGTAGAAGCCCGGGAACGTGGTGGTGCCGTACCCGACGACGGTGACCGACAGGGACTCCAGCCGCTCCAGGGTGGCCGGGACGTCGAGGATCGACTTCACGCCGGCGCAGACCACGACCAGGGAGGTGCGGGACAACGCGGTGAGGTCGGCGGACTCGTCGAAGGTGTCGGCCGCCTGCCGGTGCACGCCGCCCAGCCCGCCGGTCGCGAAGACGGCAACGCCGGCGGCCTCGGCCAGCAGCGCGGTGCTGGACACGGTGGTGGCGCCGCTCATGCCGAGCGCGGCCGCGACGGGCAGGTCTCGGACGCCGAGCTTCGCCAGGTCGGGATCGGCGCAGACCCGGTCGACCTGCGCGGACGTCAGCCCGACGTGCGGCACCCCGTCGAGCACGGCGATCGTGGCGGGGACGGCGCCGCCGGCCCGCACCGCGGCCTCGACGTCGTCGGCGGCCGCGCGGTTGTCCGGACGGGGGAGCCCGTGGGCCAGCAGCGTGCTCTCCAGGGCGACCACGGGACGGCCGTCGCGGAGCGCGTCGGCGACCTCGGGGGAGAGGACCGGGCGGGGAGCGGTGTTCGCGTCGTGCACCCTGTCATCATGGTCGGCGGGTGCGCCGAGCACCGCGGCGACCCCGGCCGCGCGGCCGCCGCACGACTGGACCGCCGAGCAGGGAGCCCGCATGAGCAGCAGCGACATCCTCGAGCGGCCGGACGTCCGCGAGTCGGACACCGGCAACGCCAACGAGGTCTTCCACTACGTCAAGAAGAACAAGATCGCCGAGAGCGCCGTCATGGGCACCATGGTCGAGGCGCTGTGCGGTGAGGTCTTCCCCGTGACGAAGAGCCCCAAGCCCGGCAGCCCGGTGTGCCCGGCCTGCAAGGAGGTCTACAACCAGCTCAAGAAGTAGTAGGGGAAGCCCCCGCCTGGTCGTCCCGAGTGGGCCCCGGAGGGGTCCGCCCAGGGACGACGGACGCGCTCAGCGCAGCGGGGGACGGCACGTGCCCGCGGTGCGGTCCGGAGGACCGCAGTGTCATCGCATGCCCAGTCGCCGGGCCTCCTCGTCCAGCTTGGCCTGGCGGCGGGCCCGGCGTCGCCGGTCGTGCCGGCTGAGGGGTGCCGGCCACCGGGACTGGATCGTGGCGTTGAGCTCCGCGCCGAGCAGCACGGCCATGCCGAAGAAGAAGCAGAACAGCAGCGCGCCGATCGGTGCCGCGAGCGCCCCGTAGGGGAGCGCCGTGGTGAGGAAGTCGCCGATGTAGGCGCGCAGCGCCAGCGCGGCCAGCAGGAAGAAGACGAGGCTGAGCAGCGCGCCGGGCAGCTGCCGCCGCCACGGCAGCCGGTTCGGCAGGATCACGTGGAAGAAGCTGGTGAGCGCCAGCAGCAGCCCGATGACCACGAGCGGCCAGTAGACCGCGTTGATGAGCATGACCGCGGTGTCCCGCCAGTCCGGCGGTACGAGGGCCGCGAGGGTGCCCCGGCCCAGCACCAGGAGCGGCAGCATGAGCACGGCCAGCAGCAGGCCGACGACGAACAGCCACAGCGCCTTGAGCCGGGTGCGGACCGGCCCGCGCACGTCCCGCTGGTCGTAGGCGATGACGATGGTGTTCATGAAGGTCGCCGTCGCCGAGGAGCCGGCCCACAGCGAGACCAGGAAGCCGAGGCTGACCACCTCCAGCCGGCCCGATCCGAGGATGTCGGCCAGCGTGGGGCGCACCAGGTCGTCGACGACGCCGTCGGTGAGGACCTGCGAGGAGGCGTCGAGGAGCTGGTCCTCGATCATCGCGACGGCCTCGCCGCCGATCAGGTCGCCCAGGTAGCCCAGCGAACCCAGCAGCCCGATGAGCAGCGGGGGCACCGAGAGGATCTGCCAGAACGCCGCCTCCGCCGACAGGCCGAGGATGCGGTCCTGCCAGGCCTTGGCGAGCGTCCGCCCGAGCACCTGCAGGGGCACCCGGAGGAACCCCGGCCAGCGGCGCAGCCGGGAGGGTTTCGGGGCGTCCGCCCGGGTCGCGCCGCCGCCCGTGGCGGGGGCGGCCGCCGTCGGCTCGTCCGCCCCGGCCCGGGCGGGCGAGTTGCTGGGCAGGACGGCGCTCACCTGCACAGTGTGCACGCGACCGCCGTCCCCGACCGGTGCGGTGCCGGTGGGCGGGTGCTCCCCGGCCGGCTCGGCCGACGGCGTCAGGCCGCCCGTGCCCGCCTGGGCCGCCGGCCGCCCGGCGTCGGTGCGCTGCCGGGGGTGGTGCCCTCGGGCGCGGGGGGCGCCGGCTCGGCCGGGACGCAGTTGATGATCGGCTCGGCCGCGTAGCGGGTCTGGAACGGCTCCCGCCGCAGCTCCGCGCCGGTCGCCAGGTCGCGGAAGATCCGGGTCACCGTGATGTCGAAGCCGACGGATCCCGCCTGCGGCTCGCAGGTCGGGCTGTCCGGCTTGTCCTGCACGACGGGCTGGCGCAGGTTGTACCGGTCGCTGCTGACCGACTGGATCTCGTAGCGCGGCGTCCCGTAGAAGGTCACGGTGAGCGAGCTGGGCGTCCAGGCCGTGTCGACGTAGACCCCGGTGTCGCCGTCGTTGCGCCACTTCAGGTCGATCGAGTCGTAGTAGACCGTCGCCTCGCGGCCGGCCGGGTAGCGGCTGATGTAGTAGCTGTGCGGCTTGTGGAAGACGTCCTCGAGCCCGGCGAAGAAGACGGCGTTGAACATCGTCGTGGCGAACTGGCTGATGCCGCCGCCGACGGCGGTGGTGAACTCGCCGTTGTTGATGACGCCGGCCTCCACGTAGCCCTGGGCCACCCCGCGCGGGCCGGTGAAGCCGTTCAGGCTGAACGTCTCGCCCGGCATGATCACCGCGCCGTCGACCTCCTGGGCCACCACCCGGATGTTCTCGCCGCTGGCGGCGTTGCCGATCTGGGTGGTGAAGCTGGAGATCTCCTCGCGGATGCCCAGCGCCTCGGCCTCCTCGGTGGTGAAGTCGGCCGGCACGGGCCCCAGCTCGGCGGTCACCGTCCGCGGCGCGTCGTCGGTCAGCACGGGCAGCAGCTGCTCGACCAGCCGCGCCGGGGCGATGCCGGTCCCGTCGACCGAGGGCACGACGCTCACCGCGCCGCCGGACACCTCGAACCGCGCATCCTGCGCCGGCGTGCCGAAGGCGCCGAGCCCGTCGCCGAGGGCCTCCTGGAGCGCCACGGGGTCCAGCCCGACGACGAGCTCGCCGTCGTCGGCCGGGGTGAAGGTGAGGGCGGCGGCGATCGCGTCGACCGGCACCTCGGCGGAGGTGCCCCCGTCCTGGCTGACGACCTGCACGGGCGCCGACAGGGCGGGGACGACCGTCTCCTCGAGGACGCGCTCGGCCTCCTCGGCGTCGACGGACACCGGGTTGACCTCGACGGGCAGCTCGATCGGCGTGCTCGGGTCGCCGCCGGAGGCGAGCGCGTCGGTGATGGCGTCGGCGGCGCCGTCGCGGTCCAGCGCTCGGCCGTCCAGCGGCTCCACCACCGACGGCGTGGTGCCCTCGACGGTGATCGTGGCGTCCTGGGGGGCCCGGTCGACCTGCGCGGCGATGCCCTCGATCTGCGCCTGCAGCGCGGTCTCCTCGCCGGTGATGACCGGCTCCACCTCGCGGTCGGAGAAGAGGGTGACCAGGCGGGTCCACGGGTTGAGGGGCTGCTCCTCGGCGGCGTCCACGGTGCGGGGGACGTCGAGGGTGATGCCCGCGGTGGCGGGGGAGAGGGTCGCCGTGACGTCGGCGGCCTCCACGGTGTGGTCGGCGACCACCCGGGGGGCGAGCTGCTCCTCGAGCCGCTGGGCCGCCGAGGCGGGCGAGAGACCACCGACGTCGACGCCGGCCACGACCGTGTTGCGGGGCATGTCGCCGGAGGACACCAGCAGGTCGGCCCCGTAGGCGCCGGCGAGCAGCACGAGGACGCCGGCCGGGACCAGCGCGGCACGACGACGCCACCACGGGCCACGGGGACCGGCTGCGGGGGGCTCGTCGCCCGGCGGGGGACCGGCGGGCCCTTCGGGGTCGTCCCCGCCGACGGGCGGGACGACGGCGGTGCTCGTGGCCTGGCCGGCGTCCGCCGGTGCGGGGGGCCCGGCCGAGAGGTCGATGCGCTGCGTCCCGTCGGCGTCGTCGGCGGCGTGCTCGTCGACGGGGCCGGGCTCGGCGGCCGGCTCGTCCGTGGACGGCTCGGGTGTGGACCGCAGCCACTCCCGGCTCACCGGGCGGGTGTCGTCGGGTTGCTCCCCGAACGCCGGCGAGGAGCCCGCCGGCTCCGGGCGCCCCTCGGCGCCCTCGGGGTGCATGCGCACGGTCTCGTCGTGCGCAGGGGACTGCTGGGACATGGGGGGTTCCTCCGGTCGCCGCCGACCGGGGGTCCCCGGAGACGACGGAGCCGCCGGCCCTCCGCCCGCACGGGGCGGGACGGAGGACGCGGCGGCGTCGTCGGGTGAGGCGGTCATCATCGCGGGCGCGACGATATCCCCTCCATCAGGCAGTTACGTGCTGGTCGCCCTCTGTGTCGATGATGTCGACAGCGATGTCACGGAGCTTGCTCTCGTACTCCCGGGCGTGGTGCCCGCAGAACACGAGGTCGCTACCGCTGGCGAGCACGACACGGACCTTGGCCAGGGCGCCACAACGGTCGCAGTGGAAGGGCACGACCAGGTCGTCGGCGGCGGGGGTCGTCGTCAGCGTCTGGGTCATCTGGGTCATCACTCGCTCTCTACCGCACGGACCCGCGGCTGCGGATCGGCCTCCTGCACAGCGCCAGGATGGCCCCTCGGATTCCCGTTCCCGCCCGGTTCATCCCGGACTCGCCGAAAGAGATGAGTCCGTAACACACCGGGCGTGGGTGGAGCGGGTCCAGCAGGGGACGTCACTGGGGTGGAACTGGTGGTGCACGTGCTGGTGGTGATCTGCCGGCTCGGTGGTGGACCGGGCCGACCGTGGGTCCGCTGCTGTTCTGACCGGACCCACGCTACGCCGTCTACCCGACACATGTGGCCGTACACCGGTCGCGCCCGCACCGGAACTCCTCCGGGCGAGGGGGGCCATGACACTGCGGTCCTCCGGACCGCACCGCGGCCAGGAGCCGTCCCCGGCCGTGTGGAGCCGTTGATTCGCGCCTGCGCGGAACTCTCCGGGCCCCACTCGGCGCGACCGCGGTGGTCGCCACCACGACGACCAAGGGCCCGGTGTGCCTGCGCACACCGGGCCCTCGTCGGGGCGTCCTGCTCAGTCGAGGTAGTCGCGGAGGACCTGCGAGCGGCTGGGGTGCCGCAGCTTCGACATGGTCTTGGACTCGATCTGGCGGATCCGCTCGCGGGTCACGCCGTAGACCTGACCGATCTCGTCGAGGGTGCGCGGCTGGCCGTCGGTGAGGCCGAACCGCAGCCGGACGACGCCGGCCTCCCGCTCGGAGAGGGTCTGCAGCACGCTGGTCAGCTGGTCCTGCATCAGCGTGAAGCTCACCGCGTCGACCGCCACCACGGCCTCGGAGTCCTCGATGAAGTCACCGAGCTGGCTGTCGCCCTCGTCACCGATGGTCTGGTCGAGGCTGATCGGCTCCCGGGCGTACTGCTGGATCTCCAGCACCTTGTCCGGGGTGATGTCCATCTCCTTGGCCAGCTCCTCCGGCGTGGGCTCGCGGCCCAGGTCCTGGAGCAGCTCGCGCTGGATGCGGCCGAGCTTGTTGATGACCTCGACCATGTGCACCGGGATGCGGATGGTGCGGGCCTGGTCGGCCATGGCGCGGGTGATGGCCTGGCGGATCCACCACGTCGCGTAGGTCGAGAACTTGTAGCCCTTGGTGTAGTCGAACTTCTCGACCGCGCGGATCAGACCGAGGTTGCCCTCCTGGATCAGGTCCAGGAACGCCATGCCGCGGCCGGTGTAGCGCTTGGCGAGGGAGACCACCAGGCGCAGGTTGGCCTCGAGCAGGTGGTTCTTGGCGCGCTCGCCGTCGCGGACGATCCAGTTGAGGTCGCGGCGCATCTGCGGCGACAGCTTCTGGCCCTCCTCCTCGACCTGGCGGAGGCGCTCGGAGCCGTAGAGCCCGGCCTCGATGCGCTTGGCGAGGTCGACCTCCTCCTCGGCGTTGAGGAGCGCGACCTTGCCGATCTGCTTGAGGTAGGCGCGGACGGAGTCGGCCGACGCGGTGAGCTCGGCGTCCTTGCGGGCCTGCCGCAGCGCCTCGGACTCCTCCTCCTCGTCCCACTCGAAGTCGGTGCCGCCCTCGGCGGTCTCCTCCTCGGCGGCGACCTCGACGCCGTCCTTGCCGGTGACGACCGTCTCGTCGAGCTTGAGGCCCTCGGAGCCGGCGTCGACGACCGCGACGGCGCCGCCCTCGGTGGCCACCGCGGTCAGCACGGCGCCCTCGCCGGTGCCCGGGGACGGGCTGATCGCCGGCTTGGTGCGGCTCTTGGCGCCGGCCTTGGCGGGCGCGCGCTTCCGTGCGGCCGCCGGCTCAGCGGCCGTCTTCCTGGCGCTGGCACGGGTACCGGCTGCGACCGTCCTGGCGGGCGAGGTGCTCGCTACGGCTGCTTCCGGTGCTGGCTGATCGGCGGGCACTCAGGTTCCTTCCCGTGCTGGGTTCGTTCCCCGGGGGACCGTGTGGTCCGCGGGCAGCGGCACCGGCCTGCGCTCTGGAGGGGGTGAGGACCCGGCGGACCGGCGCGGCGTTTGGCCACGGACGGGGCGGGGGATCCCTCCCGGCTGAAGGGCGGCGGGCTGGGGCTTCACCATTGTAACGACGTGCCCGGGCGAAACCAGCGCCTCGGATCCGAGGTCCTCGCTCCGACGGGGCGGAGCGGTCGCCCCGGGAGGGTGAGGCCGGCCACGACGGGCTCGGGCAGGTCAGGGCTCCAGGTGCTCGGCCGCGGCCAGCGCGGCCCCGACGATGCCGGCGTCGTTCTGCAACTCGGCCGGCACCACCGGGGTGCGGGTGGAGAGCAGCGGCACCCACTTGTGCGCCTTCTTGCTCACCCCACCGCCCACGATGATCAGGTCCGGCCAGAGCCCTGCCTCCAGGACGTCCAGGTACCGGTCGACGCGCTTCGCCCACTGGGGGTAGGTCAGTTCCTCGCGCTCGCGGGCGGCGGCGGAGGCCCGCCGTTCGCCGTCCTCGCCGTCGACCTGGATGTGCCCGAACTCCGTGTTGGGCACCAGCTGCCCGTCGACGAACAGCGCGCTGCCGATCCCGGTGCCGAACGTGAGCATGAGCACCACGCCACGGCGGTCGCGGCCCGCGCCGTAGCGCATCTCGGCGATGCCGGCGGCGTCGGCGTCGTTCAGCGTCTCGACCGAGCCCGGGATGCGCTGGGAGAGCCCGGCGTCGACATCGGTGCCGATCCAGCTCTTCTCGACGTTGGCCGCCGTGTGCGCCACCCCGGACTTCATCACCCCCGGGAACGTGACGCCCACCCGTCCGGCCCACCCGAAGGCGCCCACGATCTGCGCCACGACGTCGTAGACGGGCTCGGGCAGCGACGGCTGCGGCGTCTCGATGCGCAGCCGTTCGCCGACGAGTCGCCCCTCGTCCAGGTCGACCAGGCATCCCTTGATACCGCTGCCGCCGATGTCCACTCCGAAGCCCTGCACGCCGACAGGTTAGTGAGGGGCGCCACCGACCCGGACACCACTGCGGCAGGATCGCGGTCATGGCCTCTCCCCGGACCGGTGCCGCGCCCGCCCCCGAGCCCGCCGCGCTGCTCGATCTCGCCGTGGCGGCGGCCCGCGAGGCGGCCGTGCTGGTGGCCCGGGGCCGGGACACGGCGGCCGAGCACGTCACGACCAAGTCCAGCCCTGTCGACGTCGTGACGGCGGTGGACGCGGCCAGCGAGGAGCTGCTGGTGCGGCGCCTGCTGGCCGGCCGTCCCGACGACGGGGTGCTGGGGGAGGAGGGCGCCGCCCGCGAGGGCACCAGCGGGGTGCGCTGGATCGTCGACCCGATCGACGGAACGGTCAACTTCCTCTACGACGTGCCCGCATACGCGATCTCGATCGCCGCCGAGGTCGACGGCGTCGTGCGCGCCGGCGTGGTGCTCAACGTCGCGACCGGGGAGCTGTTCACGGCGACGACGGGCGGTGGGGCGTGGCTGGAGGCGCCCGGTCGCCCCGTGCGGCGGCTGGCGGTCAACCGCCCGGAGTCGCTGGACCGCACGCTGGTGGCGACGGGCTTCGGCTACCGGGTGGAGCAGCGCCGGGCCCAGGGGGCGGTCGTGGCCCGGCTGCTCCCACGGGTGCGCGACATCCGGCGGTTCGGCAGCGCGGCCCTCGACCTGTGCGCGGTGGCCGCCGGCCGGGTCGACGCCTACTACGAGCTGGACCTGAACCCGTGGGACCACGCCGCCGGCGCGCTGGTGGCCTCCGAGGCCGGTGCGGTCGTGACCGGGATGGGGACTCCGGTGGGCGAGCCGATGGTGGTCGCCGTCGCGCCGACGGTGGCGGAGCCGTTCCTCGACCTGGTGGCCGAGCTGCACCGCTGAGGCGGTGCGCCTCCGTCAGCAGTCGGCGGCGGCGTCTTCCGCGCCCGCCAGGGTCTCGGTCACCTGCTCGGGGGTGGCCAGGCTGTCCGGGAAGACGAACTCCGGGCCGAGCACCAGGTCGACGACGGCGTCGGCCCGGACGTCCCGGTAGGTGGTGGACCCGGGCAGGAAGACGGTCAGGAAGCGCGCGGCGTCGGCGCCGGGGGCGCCGTACCGCACCTCGCCGACGCCCTCGACCACCCGGTCGGTGGGGTCGTTGGCGATCTCGCTGACGGTGAACCCGCGGGCGCCGAACTCGTCGGCGACCCGCTGGGCCAGGCCGGCCTCGTCGGTCGAGTTGTAGATGCGCACCGACACGGTCGCGGGGTCCAGCGAGGGCGGTGCGTCCTCCGCCGTCTCGCAGGCGGCCGCCTCCGCGGCCTGCCGCTCGCGGTCCTGCCGCACGACCGTCCACCACACCGCGCCGGCCGCCAGGGCCAGCACGAGCAGGAAGATCAGCGGCGGGAGCGGGCGACGGCCACTGCGCGGGCGCACCGGAGGGCGGACGGTGCGCTCGGTCACGGTGATGCTCCTCGGCGAGGACCCGGCAGGAGCGGCGCCGACCGGCCCTCGGGGGGCCGGCGGAGCCAGCGTCCTGGTGCGGACAACTGTCGGTTGAGCTTAGGGGCGTGGAGCCGCACTAGATCGCATCGTCGTCCAGCGCGGCGCGTCCCAGCGCCACGCAGGGGTCGATCCGGTCGGCGTACCCGCTGGTGTCCTTGCCGGCCATGGCGCCGGCGGCGGACCGGGCCACGATGCCGGCGATGATCGCGGCGAACTTGAAGAACCCGAAGGCCACGTACCAGTTGAGGTCGGAGAGGTCGGTTCCGGTCCCCGCCGCGTAGCGCTCGGCGACCTCGCGACGGGTCGGGAAGCCGGGCAGCGCCGTGACCGTGCTCTGCGAGGACGGGCGGTCCTCGCCGGCCTCCGGCCAGTAGACGAGCATCATCCCGAGATCGGTGAGCGGGTCGCCGAGCGTGGACATCTCCCAGTCCAGCACCGCGGCGATGCGGCCGGGCGTGCCCGGGTCGAGCAGACAGTTGTCCAGGCGGTAGTCGCCGTGGGTGATCCCCGGCCGCTGGGTGGCCGGCACCGTCTCGGCCAGGCGGGCGGCCAGCGCGTCCAGCCCCGGGCGCGGGCGGTCGCGGGTGGCCTCCCACTGGGTCGTCCAGCGGCGCACCTGCCGGGCGAGGAAGCCCTCGGGCCGGCCGAAGTCGGCCAGCCCGACGGCCGCCGGGTCCACGGCGTGCAGCGCGCCGAGCGTGTCGACCAGGGCGTCGCCGATCGCACGCCGCTGCTCGGGGGTCTCGGCGTAGCCGGCGGGCAGCTCGCGGGCGGCGTGCACGCCGACGACCCGCTCCATCACGTAGAAGGGCGCACCGAGCACCTCGGTGTCGGTGCACAGGTGCAGGGTGCGGGGCACCGGCACCGGCGTGGGGCCCAGGGCCGAGATGACCCGGTGCTCGCGCGCCATGTCGTGCGCAGTGGCCAGGACCGCGCCGGTGGGCGGCCGCCGGAGGATCACGGCGTCGGCCGGGCTGCCCTCCGGGCTCACCACGTAGGTGAGGTTGGACATGCCCGCCGCGATGAGCTCGATGCGTACCGAGAGCCATCGTTCGTCCCCGAACGTGGTGGCCAGGTACGGCCCTACGACGGCTGGATCAGCACCCGGGGGAGTCGCCACCGGCGCAGGGTAACCTCTGGCGCTCCGCAGCCGCCCTCCCGTTCCCGGGCCCGATGTGTCACCTCCGCCGAGGCGGGCACAAATCGGGACCGTGCGGCGTTGGCGGGCTGCCGGCCCCGACGTCAGGAGGAGCCGGCGGAGGGGAAGGGCGCCGCACCACCGGGCTGCCCCCACACCCGACCCACCGGTCGCCCACCGGCGATCGGCCAAGGACGACGGCGCGCACCCCGCGTCACGTCAGACGAGCGGGCACGTCGCCCGCGACAACCCCGGAGGAGGGGCACACCCCATGGCCACCGACTACGACGCCCCGCGCCGCAACGAGACCGACGAGCTCGGGGAGGACTCGCTCGAGGAGCTCAAGGCGCGGCGGGCCGAGGCCCAGTCCTCGTCGGTCGACGTCGACGAGACGGACTTCAACGAGAACCTCGAGCTGCCCGGCGCCGACCTCTCGAACGAGGAGCTGACGGTCCGCGTCCTGCCCAAGCAGGAGGACGAGTTCACCTGCTCGCGCTGCTTCCTGGTGCAGCACCGCAGCCGCCTGGCCGCCACCCGTGGCGACCAGGGCTTCTGCCGCGACTGCGCCTGAAGAAGGACCCCCGTGCCCCCCGCCGCTCGCCAGCTCGCGGCGGGACCCTGCACGGGGGCCGTTCCATCCCGTCACCAGGGGGACCGATGACCGAGCAGTCGCGTACCGGCGCGCCACGTGACGTCCCGCCCCCGCGCCCGGTGCCCGCACCGGCGGGGACGCCGGCGGAGGAGGGACCGCTGACCCGGGCCGGCCGGGCCGTCGCGGACGCCGTCGCCGGACTGACCGGGGCCGGCGCCGACCGGACCGCGGGCGGCGGCCTCCGGGACGTCGTGGGCGCCGTCGCGGGAGCGGTGGTCGGCGCCTTCGGCAGCACCGGCCCGTCGGCCACCGGGCAGGCGTCGAGCGCCGACACCGGCGACCGCTCCGCCCCCGGTGACGGCCGAAACCCCGGCGCCCTGCTCGGTGACCTGCTCGCCACCGCGGTGCCCCGGCTGCCGATCCGGGACCGGGCACGGCTGCGCGCGGCCCACCCCGGCGCGTCGGACGCCGACATCGCCGAGGCGCTCGTCGAGCGCAGCGCCCGCATCACGTCCGGCATCGGTGCCGCCACCGGTGGGTTGTCCGCCGCGCACTGGTTCGCCCCGCCGTCGCTGCTCGCCGTCCCGCTGGAGCTGGGCGCGGAGACGGTGCTCGTCGCCGCCGTCGAGGTCGTGCTCATCGGCGAGCTGCACGAGCTCCACGGCCGGCCGGCCCCCGGCGACGCCGCCGAGCGGGCGCAGGCCTACCTCCGCAGCTGGTCCGAGCAGCGCGCCGTCGCCGGCCCCGGGCCGGCCGGGCTGGGCTCCCTCCTGGGGACGGCGGGGGTGCGCGCCCTCCGGCGGCGGATGACCCGCCGGCTGGCCCGCGCGGTGCCCACGGCCGCGCCGCTGCTGGTCGGTGCGGCGCTCGCCGGACGGGTCAACCGCCGGGCGACCGAGACCCTGGCCCGCCGGATCCTGGACGATCTGGGCAGCCCACCGCCGACGGACGGCGGCACGGCCGGCAGCTGACCGGCGGCCGTGCGCACCGGTGGCCGCCGCGCGGCTAGGGTCGCCGTCGTGCCCGAGCCCTCCGCCGAGCCGGACGTCCCCGTCCTGCTGACCGCGCCCGACGGTGCCCTGCCGCGCTACGCGCTGCCCGGCGACGCCGGGGCCGACCTCACCGCGGCCGAGGACGTCGAGCTGGCCCCCTTCCAGCGCCGGCTCGTCGGCACCGGGGTGGCGGTCGCGATCCCCGAGGGGTACGCGGGCTTCGTGCACCCCCGCTCGGGGCTGGCGCACCGGCTCGGCCTCAGCATGGTCAACGCGCCGGGGACGATCGACGCGGGGTACCGGGGCGAGATCATGGTCAACCTCATCAACCTGGACCCGGTGACGCCGGTGCGGCTCTCCCGCGGGGACCGCATCGCCCAGCTCGTGGTGCAGCCGGTGGCCCGGGCCCGGTTCGTGGCGGTGCGCGAGCTGCCCGCCAGCGACCGTGGCGCGGGCGGGCACGGCTCCACCGGCGGGTACCGGGCCGCGGCGCCCGGGTCCTCCGATCCATCAGCACTCGAGGGGCGGAACTGACATGCCGTTCGGACGACGGCGCAATCGCATCGACCGCAGCCTGCGCGAGCGGGGCGTCCCCCCGGAGCCCCAGCAGCGGATCCGGGACGTCGAGGAGACGACGGGGCCCTGGGACGAGGCGGACGCCCCCGACGACGGGCTGACCCGCATCGACCTGGGGGCGATCCGGCTCCCGGCGCTGCCGGGCATGGACCTGCGGGTGGAGCTCAACCAGCAGCAGAAGGTGATCGGCGCGACCCTGCGCCACGGCAGCTCGCTGCTCCAGGTCGCCGCGTTCGCCGCCCTCCGGGCGGCCGGCATCTGGGACGACGTCCGGGGCGAGCTGGCCCGCACCGCCTCGGGGCAGGGCGCGTCGCTGCGCGAGGTCGAGGGCCCGTTCGGCATCGAGCTGGCCGGCACGGTCGTCGCCGCGCCGCCGCCCCAGCCCGGGCAGCCCCCGCAGCCGGCGGTGCGCCGGCCGGCCCGCTTCCTCGGCGTCGACGGCCCGCGCTGGTTCCTGCGGGGGCTGCTCAGCGGTTCCGCGGCCGCCGGTGCCGAGGCCGAGGCCGAGGCGCTGGAGACGGCGTTCCGCGGCATCGTCGTCGTCCGGGGCGCCGAGCCCATGCCGGTGCGCGAGCCGCTGCCGCTCGCCCTGCCCCCGCAGGCGGCCGCGCAGCTCGCCGCGCAGCAGGCGTCCCAGGGCACGCCGCCGCCCGTCGGCGGCCCCGCCGCCGGGCCGGCCTGACGACGCGACGCAGCGAACACCTGTGCCTGACCCCGTGCCGTCCCGCCCGCACTACGCTGGGACCGTGACGGAGACCCGACCGGCGGGCTGGTGGTCGCGCACGTTGCAGCGACTCACCGCCGACGACCACACCATCGACGCCCAGGAGCTGCGGGCCGGGTCGGCCAGCGCCGGCTGCGAGTCGGTCAGCTCCTGCCGCAAGGGCGCGGTGGTCACGGTGACCGGGCGGCTGAAGTCCGTCGTCTACACGCCCCGGGAGACGGTGCCGACGCTGGAGGCGGAGCTGTTCGACGGCTCGGGCTCGGTGACGCTGGTCTGGCTGGGCCGGCGGCGCATCGCGGGCATCGAGCCCGGCCGCACGCTGACCGCCCGCGGCCGGTTCGCCGCCTTCGACGGCCGCCAGGTCATCTACAACCCCTGGTACGAGCTCAGCGCCGGATGACCGACGGCGGGCAGCCGCCGCGGGCACGTGCCGAGCTCGGCGGACGAGGGGGACGAGGGTGACCGCAGCAGGTCCGCCGGCCGACGGCGAGCAGGGGCGCCCGGCCGACGCCGGTGCCGACGCGCCGGTGTCGCTGTTCGACCGGGACCAGATGCTGGCGCAGCTGGGTGGCTGGCGCGGCATGGTCGACGCCACGCTGCCCACCGTCGCCTTCGTGGTGGCCAACGGCATCGGCGGGCTGCGCACCGGGATCTGGGCGGCGGTGGCCGCGGCGGTCGTCGTCTTCGTCCTGCGGCTGACGCGCCGGGAGAGCGTGCAGCAGGCGATCGGCGGGCTCTTCGCCGTCGGGATCGCGGTCGCCATCGCCGCGAACACCGGGCAGGCGCGGGACTTCTTCGTGCTCGGCATCGTGCGCAGCCTGGCGGTCGGCGTGGTGCTGCTCGGTTCCATCCCGTTCCGGTGGCCGCTCGTCGGCGTGGTCGCGGAGTTCCTCGCGCCCAGCCACCTCGGGTCGATGGCCGCCCACTCGATGCCGTGGAACCGGCGCGCGACGCCGTCCGCCGTCTCCGAGCCGGTCGCGGCGGCCCCGCCCGTCCCCGAGGCGCCGGAGCTGCACTGGCGGCACGATCCCCGGCTGCTGCGCGCCTACTCGTGGCTGACCGTGCTCTGGGCCGCCTCGTTCCTGCTGCGCGCCGGCGTGCAGTGGGTGCTCTACCGCGCCGACGAGGTCGAGCTGCTGGGCACCGCGTCGGTCGTCCTGGGCCTGCCCCTGACCGCCGTCGTGCTCGTCGTGACGCTGTGGGTGGTCGCCCGCATGCACCGCCACCGCGCGCCCGGACCGCCGGAGGTCGACCCCGGCTGACGGGGTCGGTCAGCCCTCGGCGCCGCCGGGCCCGGCGGGCGCGAAGACCTGCTGCAGCTCCTCCTCGGTGTCGCCGTGCGACACGAACAGCAGCTCGTCGCCGGACTCGAGCGGCTCGTCCGGTGACGGCGTCACGACCCGGTCGCCGCGGAGGATGGCGGTCAGCACGGTCTCGCGGGGGAGCGGGACGTCCCGAAGCGCGTGCCCCACCCACGAGGTGTCGTCGCCGAGGGTGATCTCGACGAGGTTCGCCGCCCCCTTGCGGAAGCTCATGAGCCGGACGACGTCGCCCACGCTCACCGCCTCCTCGACCAGCGCGGCGAGCACCCGTGGCGTGGAGACGGCGACGTCGACGCCCCAGGCCTCGGTGTAGAGCCACTCGTTGCGCGGGTCCTTGACGCGGGCCACCACGCGGTTGACGGCGAACTCCGTCTTGGCCAGCAGGGAGACGACCAGGTTGGCCTTGTCGTCACCGGTCGCGGCGACGACGACGTCGCAGGTGGCCAGCTGCGCCTCCTCGAGCGAGGAGACCTCGCAGGCGTCGGCCTGCACCCACTCCGCGCCCGGCACCGACCGGGTGCGCACCTTGCGGCCGTCCTTCTCGATGAGCATGACGGTGTGGCCGTAACCCAGGAGCTCCCCGGCGATGGACCGGCCGACCGCGCCGGCCCCGACGATCGCGACGCGCATCAGTGCTCACCGTCCCGGGGGCCGCGCTCGACGACCTCGTGCACGCGCGCGGTCAGCTCGTCGGTGACGGCGACGATGAGCTGGTCGCCGTCCTGCAGCACCGTGGCGGGCGTGGGCAGCTGGGCCTCGCCGAAGCGGACCAGCCAGGCCGCCCGGGCCCCGGTGGCCGCCTCGAGGGCGGCGAGCTTGCGCCCCACCCAGCCCTCGGTGACGGTGACCCGCACGAGCAGCACCTTGCCCGTGGGTTCGCGCCACAGCTCGCTGACCTTCACCGACAGCAGCTCGCGGAGCAGGCGGTTCACCGTCCACGGGACGGTCGCGACGCTGGGGATCCCCATCCGCTCGTAGACCTCGGCCCGCTTGGAGTCGTAGATGCGGGCCACGACGTGCTGCACGCCGAAGGTCTCCCGCGCGACCCGGGCGGAGATGATGTTGGAGTTGTCGCCGCTGCTCACCGCGGCGAACGCGCCGGCGGAGTCGATGCCGGCGTCCAGCAGCGTCTGCCGGTCGAAGCCCAGGCCCTTGATCTGGCGGCCGGTGAAGTCGGGGCCCAGCCGCCGGAACGACTCGGGGTCCTGGTCGATCACGGCCACGCTGTGCCCGATCTGCTCCAGGCGCCGGGCGATCGCCGAGCCGACGCGGCCGCAGCCCATCACGACCACGTGCACGTGTCACTCCCCGCATGTCCCGGTGGCGCCGGCGCCGTCCGCCCGCGCATTCCCGGCCGCGAAGCTACACCCGCGCGAGGTGCCCGAGCCCGCAGGCGGGGCGGTTCCCCCGGACGGGGCGGGCGTGCGCCGAGTCACCCGCGCGCGGGCCCCGGGCGTCCGTACCATCGCGCCGTGCCGACCCTGTCCGACCTCGGACAACTCCCGAAACGTCTCGTCCTCGGCCGCCCGGTGCGCAGCGACCGGGCGGGCGAGTCGCTGCTGCCCAAGCGCCTCGCGCTGCCGATCTTCGCCAGCGACCCGCTCTCCTCCGTGGCCTATGCCACCCAGGAGATCCTGATCATCCTCACCCTGGCCGGTACCGCGTTCCTGTACCTGGCCCCGTGGCTGGCCGCGATGGTGGTCGTGCTGCTGATCACGGTGGTGCTGTCCTACCGGCAGGTGGTGCACGCCTACCCCTCCGGCGGCGGCGACTACGAGGTCGCGATGAAGAACCACGGCCAGTTCGCCGGGCTCGTGGTGGCCAGCGCCCTGCTGGTCGACTACGTGCTCACCGTGGCCGTGTCGGTCTCGGCCGGCACCGACAACATCATCTCCGCGTTCCCGTCGCTGAACGCCTACCGCGTGCCCATCGCGCTGGGGCTGGTCGCGCTGCTGGCGGCGATCAACCTGCGCGGGGTCCGGGAGTCGGGCCGGGCCTTCGCGGCGCCGACCTACCTGTTCATCAGCGGCATCCTCGTGATGATCGTGACGGGGCTGGTCCGCTACTTCTTCACCGACGAGGGCATCGCCGCCGAGAGCGCCGGCTACGAGGTCCTGCCCGAACCCGGCTACACCTCGATGGCGGGCCTGGCGCTGGTGTTCTTCGCGCTGCGGGCCTTCGCCTCCGGCTGCACCGCGCTCACCGGGGTGGAGGCGATCGCCAACGGCGTACCGGCGTTCCGGCCGCCCAAGAGCCGGAACGCGGCGACCACGCTCGCGCTCATGGGCGGCATCGCGGCCACGATGTTCGCCGGCGTGACGGCGCTGGCCCTGCTGGCGGACGTCAAGTACACCGAGTTCACCTGCGACCTCGTCGGCTTCGCCGGGAACTGCGAGACCGATCCGCAGCGCACCGTCATCGCGCAGCTGGCCGCGGCCACGTTCGGCGGCGACACGTCGGTGGGCTTCTTCTACATCCAGGCCGCGACGGCGCTGGTGCTCATCCTCGCCGCCAACACCGCGTTCAACGGCTTCCCGCTGCTGGGATCGGTGCTGGCCCAGGACCGGTTCCTGCCCCGCCAGCTGCACACCCGGGGCGACAAGCTGGTCTACAGCAACGGCATCCTGCTGCTGGCCGGCTTCGCCGCCGTGCTGATCGTCTTCTTCGACGCCGACGTCTCGCGGCTCATCCAGCTGTACATCATCGGCGTCTTCACCAGCTTCACCATCGGCCAGTGGGGCATGGTGCGGCACTGGAACCGGGAGATGAAGAGCGCTCCCGACGCCGCGGCCCGGGCCCGGATGCGCCGCTCGCAGATCATCAACACCGTCGGCGGCTCGCTCACCAGCGTGGTGCTGGTGATCATCGTGATCACGAAGTTCACCCACGGCGCCTGGCTGGTGCTGCTGGCGATGCCGGTGCTGTTCGTGCTCATGCGGGGGATCAACCGGCACTACTCGAACGTGTCGGTGCAGCTGGAGCCCGACACCGACGCGCGCACCCTGCCGAGCAAGGTGCACGCCGTCGTCCTCGTCTCCAAGGTGCACAAGCCGACGCTGCGCGCGCTCGCCTTCGCCCGGGCCACCCGCCCCGACGCGCTCACCGCCCTGACGGTCAACGTCGACGACGCCGAGACCCGTGCGCTGCGGGGCGACTGGGAGCGGTACGACATCCCCGTGCCGCTCACCGTGCTGGAGTCGCCGTACCGGGAGATCACCCGCCCGGTGCTCGACTACGTGAAGGGCATCCGCCGGGACAGCCCGCGGGAGCTGGTGGTGGTCTTCGTGCCGCAGTACGTCGTCGGCCACTGGTGGGAGAACGTCCTGCACAACCAGAGCGCCCTGCGCCTGCGCGCCCGGCTCCAGTTCCAGCCCGGCGTCATGATCACGACCGTGCCGTGGCTGCTGGCGAGCACGGCCGGGCTCGAGGAGGCCGACGGGCGCCGCGGCGGCCCCGCGCCCGGTGACCTGCGCCGCGGGTACACCGACGACGAGCTGGACGCGACGCCGTATGGCTGACCGACGTCGTCCCGGCCGTCGTGCGGGCCGCCCGGCACCCCCGCGGGAGGACCGCGGCGGCGGCTGGACCGGGCGGGAGTTCGAGGTCGAGGTGGGCCCGGTCGCGCACGGCGGGCACTGCGTGGCCCGGCACGAGGGCCGGGTGGTGTTCGTCCGGCACACGCTGCCGGGGGAGCGGGTCCGGGTGCGGGTCACCGAGGACCGGCACCCCGGCTTCTGCCGGGCCGACGCCGTCGACGTGCTGACCGCGGCACCCGGCCGGGTCGAGCGGCCCTGCCCCTACAGCGGGCCGGGGAGGTGCGGTGGCTGCGACTGGCAGCACGTCGACCCGGCGGAGCAGCACCGGCTCAAGGCGGCGGTGGTCCGCGAGCAGCTGGTGCGGCTGGGCAGGGTCGCCGCCGACGACCCGGTCGTGACCGGTCTGGTCGTCGAGGAGCTGCCCGGCGGTGCGCTGCGCTGGCGCTCCCGGGCACGGTTCGCCGTCGACCGCACCGGGGCCGCGGGCCTGCGACGGCACCGCTCCCACGACGTGGTGGTGCTCGACGACTGCCCGATCACCGTCGAGCCGGCCGCCTCCGCGGTGCTGTCCCGCCGCTGGGCGGGCACGGGCGCGGTGGACGTCGCCATCGACGCCACCGGCGCGGTCACGACCACCCGGCTGGACCGGCGCGGTCGCCCCCAGCAGACCGAGGTGCTGCAGGCGGGGGAGGAGCTGCCCCGCGAGCCGGCCGGTCGCGCCGAGCGGCGGGCGGGGGGCCGGGACTGGGAGGTCGAGGGCACCGGCTTCTGGCAGGTGCACCCGGCCGCGGCCGACGCGCTGGTCACGGCGGTCGCCTCGTACGCCGCGGTGGGGGCCGGCGAGACCGTGCTGGACCTGTACGCCGGTGCCGGCCTGTTCGGCGGCGCGCTCGCCCCCGCCGCCGGCGAGGACGGCCGGGTGGTGTGCGTGGAGTCCGACCCCGGTGCGTGCGCGGCGGCCGACGCCAACCTGGCCCACCTGCCGCAGGCCGAGGTGTGGCAGGGCGAGGTGGACGCCGAGGGGCTCGAGGAGCTGCTCGCCGAGCTCGGTACGCCGCCCGACGTCGTCGTCCTCGATCCGCCGCGGGCCGGTGCCGGGCGGGCGGTGAGCCGGCTGCTGGCCGGCACCGGGGCGCGCGCCGTCGTCTACGTGGCCTGCGATCCGGCGGCTCTCGGCCGGGACGTCGCCGCCTTCGCCGAGGCCGGGTACCGGCTCGCCGCCGTCCGCGGGTTCGACGCCTTCCCGATGACCGCGCACGTGGAGTGCGTGGCGCTGCTGGTCCCGGCGTCGTCCTAGGCGGGCAGGCGGGTCACGGCACGGTCGGTGCGAGCCGTGACCACCTCCGCCCGGCGGGCCGGTCGGGTCAGACCAGCAGCCGGCGCTCGTCGCCGGTCCGCCACTCCAGCAGGACGATGCTCGCGTCGTCCTGGAGGTGGTCGGACTGGTGGCTGAGCACCCGGCGCATCAGCCGCCGCAGGGTCTCCGGCGCCGAGTCGCCGTCCGCGGCGGCCCGGTGGATGAAGTCCGCCAGGCGGTCCTCGCCGAAGAAGTCCCCCTCCGGCGATCGGGCCTCGACGACCCCGTCGGTGTAGAGGATGACCCGGTCGCCCGGGTGCAGCTGGGTCTCGCACACGTCGGGCTTGCGCACCTGCAGCCCGAGCGGGGGGTGCGGCTTGCAGGGCCCGAGGTCGAGCAGCGCGTCACCCCGGACGACGATCGGGTCGGGGTGGCCGGCGTTGACCCAGCGCAGCTGGCCGGTGTCCAGGTGCAGGCGGGCGATCGCGGCGGTGGCGAACCGGCTGTCGCTGAACTGGCCGGCGATCACCTCGTTCATCGCGGCGGACACCTCCGGGAGGTCCCACATGTTCCGGCGCGCGTGGCGGTAGGCGCCGACGGCCGCGGCGGACAGCAGCGCGGCAGGGAGCCCGTGACCCACGGCGTCGAGCACCATCAGGTCGACCAGCGGGCCGTTGACGGCGTAGTCGAAGGTGTCCCCGCCGATGTCGTAGGCCGGCTCGAGCGCGCCGGAGACGACCACGCGGTCGGAGCCGAAGGTGAGCGGGGGCAGCAGGTCCCACTGGATCTCGGCGGCCAGGCTGAGCGTCCTGCGCCGGCGCAGCTGGGCGAAGATGTCGGTGTACTGGTCGCTGACCACGAACACCTCGCTGACCAGCGAGACGAACGCCCGCAGCCGCCGTTCCCGCTCCGGCGTGAGATCCGGGACGAGCAGCTCGATGACGCCGAGCCGCTCCACCCCGTTCAGCAGGGGCACCCACAGGCGCGTGGACCGCGGTCCCACGGGCGAGGACAGCACCTCGACCCGGCGGAACGCCCGCCCGCCGAAGGACCCGTCGACGCTCAGCTCCTGCCGCAGGGGCACGCCTTCGCCCCGCACCGGCTGCAGCAGCAGCTGCTCGTAGTCGCTGAGGTAGACGACGGCCTCGCTGCACCCGAGCTGCCGGGCGCGGGCGCTGACGGTCGCGGCCAGCCGATCGGGCGCCAGGAGGTGGACGTCCTCGAGGAAGGCCTGCAGCGGATCCTGGTCTGTCACCGCCAGACGATCTCAGGTCGTCGGCGCGACCACACCCCCGGAGAGCGCCGACGTGACCACCGGCACAGCGGGCAGATGCCCTGGTCGCCGGCGGTGACGCGGTGTCGACGACAGGGGCCGCGGAGCGCCTCGGCTACCGTCTGGGGGTGCCCACGTGGGAATACGCCTCGGTCATCACCGCCAACGACGCCGAGTCGGAGCGAGCCGGAGTGAGCATCAAGCTCCCCGGCGGCGCGTCGGAACGGCAGCAGGGCGACACCAGCTCGGTCCTCAACAAGCTCGGTGCCGAGGGGTGGGAGCTGGTCAGCTACCACTCCAGCGGCGCCGGGACCTGGGGGTTCGAGCAGTTCTGGCTCAAGCGGCAGGTCGGTTCCTGACGGGCGGCTGCCTCGCGGGCTGAGCCGCCCGCCCGGCACGCCGTCGAACGCCTGTTCGACGCGTGCGGCAGACTGGTGTCGTGGACGCGACGGTGCCGCCGGGCTGGCCGGGGGAGGTGCGCCCGCCGGGGGCGCCCGACTGGGAGCGCACCGCCGTCGCCTGGCTGTTCGACCTCGTGCCACCGGACTACCGCGCGCACGAGGTGCTCCGCCGGTACCCGGTGCTGCTCGCCCGCTTCGCCGCCGACCACGTCGCCGCCGGACTCGAGGCCGCCCGCGCCGGGTGGCGCACGGTGCGCGTGGAGCTGGCCGACCACCTCCCGCCCGATGCCATCGAGGCGGCGATGGTGGCCTACGAGCGGGAGGGTGCGCGGCTGGCCGCCGCCGCCCGCGGTGTCGAGGTGGTCGGTGGCGCGCTGCGGGGCGAGCGGTGGGTCCCGCGCCTGTGAGCGGAGCGCCGCGGGAGCGGGGCGGGCGCTGTGACCTGCATCCGCGGATCCCGCTCGACCGGAAGAGCGGGGAAAGCGCAGTTACAGTGGGTCGGCGGCTGCCGAGCAGCTGCCGCCCGACCGAGAGGACACCGCGAGCCGTGCCGCTCCTGCGATCGCTCCGGGGTCCCGAGGACCTCCGGGCCCTGACCCCCGACCAGCTGCCCGCCCTCGCGGCGGAGATCCGCGATGCGCTGGTCACCAGCGTCGCCCGTACCGGCGGGCACCTGGGGCCCAACCTCGGCTGCGTCGAGCTGACCATCGCGCTGCACCGGGTGTTCGACTCCCCGCGCGAGCCGATCGTCTTCGACACCGGGCACCAGTCCTACGTGCACAAGATGCTCACCGGGCGCGTCGACGGGTTCGAGCGGCTGCGCCAGCGCGGCGGCCTCTCGGGCTACCCCAGCCGCGCCGAGAGCGAGCACGACTGGGTGGAGAACAGCCACGCCTCCACGTCGCTGTCCTACGCCGACGGGCTGGCGAAGGCGTTCGCCGTCCGCGGGGACTCCCGCCCCGTCGTCGCCGTGATCGGTGACGGCGCCCTCACCGGCGGCATGGCCTGGGAGGCGCTGAACAACATCGCCGCCGCTCAGGACCGCCCGGTGGTCATCGTGGTCAACGACAACGGCCGCTCCTACTCACCGACGATCGGCGGGGTGGCCGACGCGCTGGCCACCCTGCGGCTGCGGCCCGGGTACGAGAACGCCCTGCTGCAGGTGCGCCAGGCGCTGCACCGGGCACCGGTCGTCGGCTCGGCCCTCTACGACGCGCTGCACGCCATCAAGAAGGGGCTCAAGGACGTCCTGTCGCCGCAGGGCATGTTCGAGGACCTCGGCCTGAAGTACGTCGGCCCGGTCGACGGCCACGACGTCGAGGTCATGGAGTCCGCGCTGCGCCGGGCCCGCTCCTTCGGCGGCCCGGTGATCGTGCACGCCGTCACCACCAAGGGCTTCGGCTACCCGCCGGCCGAGACCGACCAGATCGACGCCTGGCACGCCACGGGGGTCTTCGACCCCGACAGCGGGACCAGCGCCCGCAAGACCGGCCGGCCCTGGACGGACGCCTTCGCCGACGAGCTGGTGCGGGTCGGTGCCGAGCGGCCCGACGTCGTCGCCATCACCGCGGCGATGCTGCACCCGACGGGTCTGGCGCCGTTCGCCGAGCGCTTCCCCGAGCGCACCTTCGACGTCGGCATCGCCGAGCAGCACGCGCTCACCTCCGCCGCCGGGCTGGCCATGGCCGGCATGCACCCGGTCGTCGCGGTCTACTCCACCTTCCTCAACCGTGCGTTCGACCAGCTGCTGATGGACGTCGCGCTGCACCGTCAGCCGGTCACCGTCGTGCTCGACCGTGCCGGGGTCACCGGTGACGACGGCGCCTCGCACAACGGCATGTGGGACATGTCGATCCTGTCGGTGGTCCCCGGCGTTCACGTCGCCGCGCCGCGCGACGAAGCCACCCTCCGCGAGGCGCTCCGCGAGGCGGTCGACATCTCCGATGCCCCGTCGGTCGTTCGCTTCCCCAAGGGCGTCCTCCCGCCGGACCTCCCGGCGCTGGAGCGGCGCGGCCCGGTCGACGTGCTGCGCCGCGGCGAGCGGCCGGAGGTGCTGCTGGTCGCCGTCGGGTCGATGGTGCCGATGTGCCTGGCCGTGGCCGAGCGCGCCGCCGACCACGGCATCGAGGTCACCGTCGTCGACCCGCGCTGGGTGCTGCCGGTGTCCGACCAGCTGGCCGAGCTGGCCGCCGGCCACCGGCTGGTCGTCACGGTCGAGGACGGCGGCCGCGCCGGGGGAGTGGGCACCACGCTGACCCAGGCGCTGCAGGACCGGGAGGCCGACGTGCCGGTGCGCACCGTCGGGCTGCCGCAGCGGTTCTTCGACCACGGCAGCCGGGGCCAGGTGCTGGCCGACGTCGGGCTCACCGAGCAGGACGTGGCGCGGCGCATCGCCGAGTGGACCGCCGTGCTGGGCGAACGCGCCGAGACCGGCGTCCCCGCCCCTGTGGACGGAGCCCAGCACTGATGATCGCCGAGATCCAGGTCGCGCCGAACCCGCCCGGCACCGCGGAGAACCCGCACGCGCACGTGGAGGCGGCGATCGCCGTCATCCAGGCGTCGGGGCTGCGCTACGAGGTGGGGGCGCTCGGCACGACCCTCGAGGGTGAGGACGACGTCGTCTGGGCCACGCTGCGGGCCGCGCACGAGGCGATGCTCGCCGCCGGCGCCTCGGCCGGGCTCTCGCACGTCAAGATCGCCTCGGTGAACCGCACGATGGACAGCCTCACCGCCAAGTTCCGCTGACGCCGGTCGCCCCCGGGGGCCTCCTGCTCGCCGGACAGCAGCCCACCTCGCGACGTGTGGCGAGGTGGGCTGCTGCATCACGGGGTCGAGGCCCCGGCTGCGGCGTCAGCTCGTCGGGAACGACCGCTCGGTCAGCCGCCAGACCTGCCCATCGGAGTCCGGCGCACCGGTCCCGGTGCCGGGGGACATCGAGTTGACGGCCACGAACACGTTGCCGAGCCGGTCGGCGACGACGCCCGCCGGCGCCGGCGCCGGCAGCGTGGCCCGGGCGCCGTTCCCCGGCACCAGCACCACCTGACCGGCCCCGTCGGCGCCGCCGAACAGCTCGCTGACGTACAGGTTGCCCGCCCGGTCCTGCGCCGCACCGGTCACCCCGGTGAAGCCGGTCCAGGTCTGCTGGATCGTCCCGGTCCGGCGGTCGAGCTCCCAGACCCGGCCCGCGCCGGGGACCAGCGACCCGAGGCCGCCCACGATGATGTCCCCGTCGCGGCTGAAGCCGAGCGCCGTCGGGACCGGGTCGCAGGAGTAGCTGCCGTCCTGGTTGGGCCGGGTGTCGCAGGCGCCACCGGTGATCGTGGGCAGGACGGCGAACACGCTGATCCGGCCGCGCTTGTCGACGGCGAGGACGGCGTTGCCCGCCGCGTCGGCGACGAGCACCTTGTCGCCGACGTCGAGCACGGCGTACGGATTCGACTCGACACCCTGGCCGTCCGGGTCGTTCGCCGCCTCGAAGGCGCGGATGTCGGCGATGACCGATGCCGGCCGTCCCGCCGCCGCGCGCAGCAGCTTGCCTTCCTGCTCCTCCGGCAGCCCCGTGATGCCGTCCGGGACGTCGACGTCCTTGGCGATGTAGATCCGGCCCAGGGTGCGGGCGCTCGCCGCGTCGTTGCCGGTCGCGCCGGCGCCGGACGGCCCGGCCTCGGACAGCAGGCCGGTCACCACGCGCTCCGCGGTGACCCCCTGGGCCTTCGCCGGGTGCCGCACGATGCTGACCGCCCCGGTGGTGCCGACGCACACCGTCTCGTCGCCCACGTCGGCGCAGTCGTCGCCGCCGGTGCCGGACTCCGCGATGACGAGGATCCCGTTGCTGGTCAGGTCCAGCTGCCGCGGGTTGTCCAGCTGCCGCGCTACCGGCACCGGGGCCCACCGCGCGTCGGCGGGACCCGCCGGCGGCGGCGCGGCGGCGGCTGGACTCATCACCAGCGTCGTGACCGCCAGTCCGGCGGTGACCGCTGTACACACGAGACGTCTCATCGTTTCCCCTGCCCAGTCCAGGAACCCGGGCCGCGGGCACGGCCCGGTCAGGGCACCGAACCTGGCAGGGGAGCTCGAAGGCCGTCAAGATCCTTCCGCGTCGCGCGCCGGAGGGCCCCGACGCCGGCGACACCGACGCTCCGCGGGACGGGTCGGCGAGGACGGCGGACGGCCCCGCACGTCGTCGTCGAGGTGCGGGGCCGTCGTCCTGGCTCACCGTGCGGGGGGGGGGGGGGGGGGGGGGGGGGGGGGGGGGGGGGGGGGGGGGGGGGGGGGGGGGGGGGGGGGGGGGGGGGGGGGGGGGGGGGGGGGGGGGGGGGG